>JAGOEZ010000253.1 GCA_017997455.1 Lysobacterales bacterium
CCCGCCAGCACGGCGCCAGCGACCGGCTGGTCGATCTCGGCCATCGCCGGCAGCTCGCAGGGACTGGCGCCGCCCTCGCCTCGTGCCGGCGTCACCGCGAACGCGACCACGCGCCAGCGGCCGTCGAAGAGCGCGATCTCGTCGCGCAGCCGTACCGCGCCGAAGCGCGCGCACAGCGATTGCCATTGCTGCAGGCGATCGATCGGCTTGCGCGCGCTTTCGTCGACCCACAGCAGCCCGTCGTGCCAGCCGCTGGCGGCGAGCCCGCGCTCGTCGCGCTGCCAGATCGCGAGCTGCGTCGTGCGGCCATGCTTGGCGTTGGCCGGATGGTCGAGCACGTAGACCGGCCGGGTCGCGCGCAGCGCGAAGGCGGCCTGGGCACCGAGCATGAAATCCCCCGCGACCAGGGTCGCCTGCGGCTGCTCGCGCGCCAGGCCCCGGGCCCAGCGGCCGATCTCGCGCCAGCCCTGCAGGTTGTCCGGGACGGGTCGCCCCAGCGGCAGCCAGGCCATCCGCGCGGGCAGGGTCGCCGCGCCGAGCAGGCCGAACACGGACAAGGTCGCGACCAGCGCCAGCGGCGCCGTCGCCGCGGCCGCCAGCGCCAGCCCGCGGTGGCCCGACTCGCGCCAGGCCTTGAACACCATCGGCACGGCGGGCAAGGCCAGGAGATAGGCCGGCAGCGGCCAATGGAAGCGCACGCGCACGTCGTCGGCGAAGAGCCCGAAAATGAGGTAACCCGCCAGCATGCCGCCCGCCGCGCAGACCAGCACGTCCCAGCCCTGCTCGCCATCCCGCCAGCGGCGCAGCGCCCAGGCCAGCGCGACCACGATCGCGGCGAACAGCAGCGGCGTGGTGACCAGGGCCTGCGCCAGCGGGTCGAGCAGCGCGCCGGCATGGAAGGTCCAGGGGTGGCGCTCGACGAACTGGAAGCGCATCGCGCTCCAGTCGTGCTGCAGGTTGAAGGCGACCAGCGGCACCAACCCCAGCAGGCCGACGGCCTGTCCGACCCAGAACGCGGGCAGGCGCAGCAGCGCGCGCCCGCGCGGCGCGGCGAGCAGGAAAACGGCGCCCGCCACGTACAGCATCACGAAGCGGTAGTGCGAGAGCCAGCCCAGCGCGAGGATCGCGCCCAGCATCAGCGCGTCGCGCCAACGGTGGCTGCGGGCCAGATCCTCGAGCGCGATCGCGGCGGCGAGGATCGCCACGGTCAGCGGCACGTCGGGAATCCCGACCACGCCCAGCGCCGCGGACAGCGGCAGCAGCAGGCTCAGGGTCGCGGCGGCACGCGCCTCGCCGGCACCGACGAAGCGCCGGGCCCAGATGCCGACCAGCACCGGCACCGCCGCGGCGAGCAACAGGAAGGGCCAACGCACGCCGAATGGCGTGTTGCCGCCCAGGCGCGTGCCCAGCGACATCAACCACGGGACCAGCGGCGGCACGTCGCTGTAGCCCAGCGCCGGCTGCCGGCTTTCCCACCAATAGAACGCCTCGTCGCCGAACAGCGGCAGCTTCCACGCCAGGAAGGCGCGCGCGCCCAGGGTCAGCAGCAGGACCGCGGCCAGCACCGCGCGCGCATTCAGGCCCATGGCCGCCGCCAGCCACCATCGCGCCCAGCCGCTACACTGCCCCGTGACGCCATGGCGTGGATGCTCCGTTCCCTTGGATTTCCCTTGCAGATCATGACGCAAGCCTCCCCCTCCCCGCGAGTCTCCGCGCCCGCCGCGCGGCTTGCCGCCGCGATCGAACAGGTCAACGCGGTCCTGCTGGGGAAGCCCCACGCCGTGCGCCTGGCCCACGCCTGCCTGCTGGCGGGAGGCCATCTCCTGATCGAGGACCTGCCCGGGATGGGCAAGACCACGCTGGCGCATGCGCTGGCCTCGACGCTCGGGCTGGGCTTCCAGCGCATCCAGTTCACCAGCGACCTGCTGCCCTCGGACATCATCGGCGTGTCGGTCTACGAGCGCGAGAAGAACGCCTTCGCCTTCCATCCGGGACCGGTGTTCACCCAGGTCCTGATGGCCGACGAGATCAATCGCGCCACGCCCAAGACCCAGAGCGCGCTGCTCGAGGCGATGGCGGAGCAGCAGGTCACGGTCGATGGCGTGACGCATGCGCTGCCCAGGCCGTTCTTCGTCATCGCCACGCAGAATCCGGTCGATCTGGCCGGGACGTTTCCCTTGCCGGATTCGCAGCTCGATCGCTTCCTGCTTCGAATTGGCCTCGGCTATCCGGATCCCGCCGCCGAGCGCGCGATGCTGGTCTCGGCCGACCGGCGCGAGATGCTCGCCACGCTGGCGCCGCAGCTCGATTCGGCCGCGGTCCTGGCCTTGCGCGAGGCGGTCGAACACGTGCAGGCCAGCCCGGCGCTGGTCCATTACGTGCAGGCGCTGCTCGCCGCCACCCGCCGCCACGCCCGGATCCGCGTCGGCCTCTCGCCGCGCGCCGGCCTCGCGCTGCTGCGCGCCGCGCGCGCCTGGGCGCTGATCGACGGCCGCGCCTACGCCGTGCCGGAGGACGTGCAGGCGGTGTTCGACCCGGTGGCGGCGCATCGCCTGGTGCCCGCCGAAGAGTCCGCCGGCACCCGCGAGCGCCTCGCGCGCGAGGTGCTGGAGGGCGTGGCGGTCGATTAGGTCCGCGCGTGGGGACCCGCCTGGCCGCGCTGCGCGAGCGCCTGCTGGCCCGGGCCGAGAAGCGCCTGCCGGGCCTCAACCGCCACCGACGGCCCGAGCCGGTGCCGATCGCACTCGGCCGGCGCCGCATCTACATCCTGCCGACCGGGTTCGGGCTGTTCTTCGGCGCGGTGCTGTTCACCATGCTGATGGGCGCGCTCAACTTCAACAACAATGCCGCGCTGCTGCTGACCTTCGCCCTGGCCGGCGCGGTGGTGGTGAGCCTGCCGCGCACGGTCGGCGAACTCGAGCGCCTGCGCCTGGTGGCGGTGCGCGCCGAACCCGTGCACGCCGGCGATCCCTTGCGCGTGCAGGTGGAATTCACCGCCGACGATGCCCGCGGGCGGGCCGCGCTGGAACTGCGCAGCGGCAGCGCGCGGATCCCGTTCGCGCTCGATGGCGAAGGTGGCAGCGTGCGCTTCGAACTTGCCTCCAGCCGGCGCGGCCTGCAGCCGGTGGGACGCCTGACCCTGTCCACGACCTGGCCGCTGGGCCTGTTCCGGGCCTGGAGCGTGCTGCACCCCGACCTCGGGCTGCTGGTGTGGCCGCGCGCCGAGGCCCAGTCGCCGCCGCTGCCGCGCGCCGGCATCGACGGCAGCGGGCGCATGCCCAATGACTCGGGCGAGGACTGGGCGGGCCTGCGCGACTACCGCGCCGGCGATCCGATGCGTCGCATCGCCTGGCGCGCCAGCGCGCGCGGCGAGCGCCTGCTGGTCAAGGAGTTCGCCGATCCGGTGGCGGAGCAGGT
>JAGOEZ010000068.1 GCA_017997455.1 Lysobacterales bacterium
TCGGCCGTGGGCGGCGTGTGGTCGGTGGTGACCGCGCTGGCCTGCGCGATCCTGGCCGTGGTCCTGATCAACCGCAAGCGCCTGCCGTCGCTGCGCCAGACCATGGATGCCGGGGCCAACGCCTCGGTATTGCCGGCGGTGAGCGTGGCGAGCCTGGTCGGTTTCGGCGCGGTAGTCGCGGCGATGCCGGCCTTCGATGTCGTGCGCGATGCGGTGCTCGGCATCGGCGGCGGGCCGCTGGTCTCGCTGGCAGTCGCCACCAACGTGCTGGCGGCGCTGACCGGTTCCGCCTCGGGCGGCCTCACCATCGCGCTCGACGCGCTGGGGCCGACCTTCCTCGCGCGCGCCGGCGAGATCGGCATGGACCCGGCGCTGCTGCACCGGGTCGCGGTGATCGGCTCCGGCACGCTGGACAGCCTGCCGCACAACGGTGCCGTGGTCACGCTGCTGGCGGTGTGCGGCTGCACCCACCGCGAGAGCTACAGGGACATCGTGATGGTCGGCATCGTCGGCGCGATCGTCGCCCTGGTGGCGGTGATCGTGCTGGGCTCGACTTTCGGTTCGTTCTGATCGGGTACCGTTCCCCGCGCCGCTCGCCCGCGACGGCCGGGGCAGTGTCAGCCGGGTGATCCCCGGGGGAGCGTGGCAGGTGGGGACGCAAGCATGGGTGCGCTCGCTGGTCCTGGCGATGCTCGCGTGCCCGACAGGCTCTGGCGCGGAACAGGCGGACAACCCGGCGAGTTCGGACTACGCGCGTCCGCAACGCCTGGTCGAAGTCGAACCCGGGCGTCGGCTCAATCTGTACTGCATCGGCGAGGGCTCGCCGACCGTGATCTTCGATTCGGGCCTCGCGGAACCTACCAGCACCTGGTTCCAGGTGCAGCCGCGGGTCGCGAAGCAGTCCCGTGCATGCAGCTACGACCGCGCCGGCAGCGGTTTCAGCGACGCGGGCACGCGCGCGGGATCGAGTGCCCACATCGTCGACGACCTGCGGCGCTTGCTGGCCAAGGCGGAGATCGAGCCACCATACGTCCTCGTCGGCCATTCTTACGGCGGCATGAACGTGCGCCTCTACTACTACCTGCATCCGGATGAGGTCGCCGGGATGGTGCTGGTCGATCCCTCGCACGAGGACCAGGCCGAGGGCTATCGATTGCTCTCGCCGCGTGGCTATACGCGCGCGCAGTGGCGGGCCTTGGGCGATCCGGGGATCGCGACCCGGCGCGAATGCGTGGAGGAGGCTTCGAAGGGATTCGAGCCGGGAACCGAGGCCTATCGTCGCTGCATCTTCGATGCCCCCAGCCAGATGCCCCCGGTGCTGCAGCGGGCCTATCTGGCCATGCAGCAGCGGCCCGCATTCCACCAGGCACAACTGACCGAGGAAGCGTCGGTGTTCGCGGCCAGCGCCGAGCAACTCCAGGCGGCGCGCCGCAGCTTCATGAACCTGCCGGTCATTGTGTTGACGCATGCGCCCGACACCAGCCCATTGCGCGACTGGGAGACGCCAGCCTTGCGCAAGGCACGCACCGCGATGTGGCACAACCTGCACGCGGGCCTTGCCGACGCCTCGGCGCGCGGCGAGCACCGGGTGGTTGCGGATTCCGACCACGCCATCCAGTTGTCACAACCCGCTGCGGTGGTGGCTGCCACCATCGAGATGGTCGACATGGCGCGCCACGCGCCCTGAATGATTCCGCCGCACCCGGTGGGTGCCCGCGCGCCATCGCCGTGCGATACCGCTGCGCGGCGGCTCGCAAATCGGTCGCTTTCGGGTTAGCATGTGAAATGGATGCATTACGCATCCACCGGAGCATCTCCCGTGACCATCACCCTGACCCTCAAGCAAGTGCCCCTGCCGATTGCCGAGGGCTTGCGACGACGCGCTGCGGCCAACCGTCGTTCACAGCAACGCGAGCTGCTGTTGATTCTCGAGCGGGCGGTAGCAGGCGATCAGGAGTCCCGCGGGCGCGTGGCGGAGCCGACGGCGCCGTCGTACGCAGACCGATCGAGCACGGAAGACCCTGGCAGGTCAACGCGTGCGCGCGGCGCGCGCAAGCTGGGCCTCGAACAGCTCTGGCAACGCGCGCGGCGGCTGGGCGCGACCACGCCGGACGAGTCCACCGCGATCGTGCGCCGCGACCGCGATGCGCGCCACGGTCGTTGACGCGTCCGCCTTGGCGGCAGTGCTGTTCGACGAACCGGAGGCCGAGCCCATCGTCGCCAGCGTCTCCGGCATGCTGATCGCACCGACACTGCTTCGCTATGAGATGGCCAGCGTGTGCACGGTCAAGCAACTGCGCCATCCCGATCGCGCAGTCGAGATCCACGGCCGCTATCGGCTGCTTGATTCGCTGGCCATCGAATACCACGAGCCGGACTGGGCCGGGCTGCCGATCCTTGCAAGTCGCTGGGCCTTGTCCGCTTACGACGCGGCGTATCTGCAGCTCGCGCTGGGGCGCAAGGCCGTGCTCGTCACATTGGACGCGCGCCTTGCGGCGGCCTGGGACCACGCGACAGCGCGCGGCTGAGGTTCGGACCACGGCCGCCGCGCAGGCTTGCGGCATTTTTCGGCCAGGCGAGCTCCGGGCTGCCCTGCTGCCGGGGACCAAGGCTGGCAGGTGGCATCCAGGGAGCGTTGCCTTCCTGGCGGGCTTCGGCGCCGCGATCTCGGGGACTCAAGCTTCGGCTCGATCCCGCTCGGGGCCCGCCGCGGCCCGGTCGGGTCAGCGCGCGTCCTGCAGGTTCGGGAAGGAGCCCGGCGGCGCATGCAGGCGCAGCAGCGTCGCCAGCGCGCCGTGGGCCTGCAGGGAGCGCAGGGCGGCGACGAAGTCGCGGTCGGCGGCGAGGTAGGCCGAGCGCAGGGCGCCGCGTTCGGCCTCGGTCAGCGGCTCGACCGGCAGCGCGCGCTTGCCACGGTATACGAAGCGCAGCAGCAGCACGCCGGGCGCGGGTTGCTCGATCGCGATGCGGCGCAACGATCCGGCGAAGGGCGCCGGTTCGTCGATGACCTGCTCGTAGGTGCGGTCGTCGTCGAGCAGGCGCACGTGGTCGCGCAGGGCCAGCGCGCCACGGCTCATGGTCCGCCGCAGCACGCCAAGTGCGCCCACCTCCAGTTCGAACCCGCCGATAGACTCGTCGTATGACTGCGGGCGCACGGCCAGCAGGCGCAGGGCATCCCGGAGCGCGTGCGGCGGAATCTCGGCGCCACCGGGGTGCGCTGGATCGTTGACCACGATGATGTGCTCGAAATCCACGGTTTCCGGCCCCTGCCCGGCGGTTGCAGTGATCGTACTGCGCGGCGCGCGCGCATGGCGTGGCCGGCCCCCCGCTAGCGCCGGTTGATGTCCGCGCTCTCGAGCACGCGCGATGGGCCGGCCTCGCACACCACCCGGATCATCGCGCGCCTCAACTGCGCGCTGGTGGTCATGTAACGCGGCAGGTGGCGCGCGGCGAGCGAAAGCAGTGGGCCGCTGGCGGCATGGACTGCGCGATCCAGCCCACCTTCGCGCGTACCCCGTGCAGTGGCCGGATCCCGCCGGCATTCGCGCAGCACGCCCTGGCCGACCATGCCGCTGGCGCCCGGCAGGATCACCCTCATTGTCGGCGCCACTCCGCTGGCAGTGGCGCGATCCGGATCGCGCCGTGGCGGCGAGTCCACGGCCTGCCACCGCATGGCCCTGCCCGCATGCGATCCCCGTTGTACCCTGCACCGGGCGCGCGCCCACAGGGGGAACTCCCGCATGAGCACCGCGATCGCCTCCCGCGTTCCCGCGGACGAAGCCGCTGCCGGCCCGGTGCGCGCGCGCGACCGCGTGCTCGAGATGGACGTGCTGCGCGGTATCGCGCTATTCGGCGTGTTCCTGGTCAACATGGTCGGCTTCTGCGGCGCGGGCCTCATGGCCACCGACCAGCAGCTGATGGCGCTGCCGACGGCGGCGCTCGACGGCATGCTGCGCAACCTCATGCACTGGCTGGTCTCCGGCAAGGCGAACACCCTGTTCGCCTTCCTGTTCGGGCTCGGCTTCTACCTGCAGATGCAGCGCGCGCAGGCGCGTGGCGCCGACTTCGACCGCATCTACCTGCGGCGGCTCACGGTGCTGCTGGTGCTGGGCGTCGTGCACACGCTGTTCTTCTGGGTCTGGGACATCCTCAACCTCTATGCGCTGGCCGGCTTCGTGCTCTACGCACTGCGGCGCGCCAGCGACCGCGTGCTGCTGCTCGGCGGCGTGCTGCTCGCCACCTTCAGCCTCACCGCGCACGAGGCGCTGCTGGAGTACGCCGGGCTCGCCGACTGGCATGGCCATGCGTCGCCCAACGGCGATGAGGCGGTGCTGGCGCGCCAGGCCGCGGGACTCGCTGGCGACTACTGGGGCCTGGTGCGCGTGTTCTGGGAGTTCACCCTGGTCGACTGGTTGCTCACCGGTGCGATCCTGGGCTGGCTGGGCCACGCGCTGGGACGCTTCATGATCGGCGCATGGGTGGGTCGCCGCGGCTGGCTGCAGGATGCGGTGGCCCACCTGCCGGGATTTCGCCGGGTCTTGCGCTGGACCTTGCCGACCGGGCTGATCCTGGGCGGGATCGGCCATCTCGTCGGCGAGTACGGCGAGAGCGGGCGGCTGCCGGCCTGGGCATACTGGGAGATCCTCGGCGCGGCGCTCCACCACGTCGCGTTGCCGGTGCTGGCCACCGGATACCTGTGCGCGATCGTGGTCGGCTTGCACACGCCGCTCGGCCATCGGCTGCTTGCGCCTTTTGCCTGGCCGGGACGCATGGCGCTGTCGAACTATGTCGGCCAGAGCCTCATCTACGGATTCGTGCTGTTCGGCGTGGGGCCGGGCCTCTCGCTGGCCGGCCGTATCGGCACGTCCACCGTGATGGCGATCGTGGTCGTGGCCTATGCGGCACAGGTCGTTTCCAGCCGCTGGTGGCTGGCACGTTTCCGCTACGGCCCGCTGGAGTGGGTGTGGCGCGGACTCACCTACGGGCGCTGGCCGGCGTGGCGGATCGACGCGGCGTCGACCGGTGCGGTCGGGACGGGCTGACGCCACGGCCACCAGGCACCAGCGACGCGGGGCAGCGCGCACCAGCAGGCCAGGGCGAGGACCAGCGCATGGGTGGTCAGCGCGGGTGCACGTGGCCTGACGGTCTGCAGCCAATCCTTCCAACATCCCTTTGCGCTGGGCTACCCTGCATGGCACGGAAAACGCTCGCCGTGTCATGTCCAGGTTGGCCCAGGGGGGCGGATGAATCCGCCAGCGGACTCGATCACGCTGTTGTTGCGCCGTTTCGCGACCGGCGAACCACGGGCCGCCGAGCAGCTGCTGCCGCTGGTCTACGAGGAACTGCGCGCGCTCGCGGCGCGACGGCTGGGCGGGGAGCGGCCGGGGCACACCCTGTCGCCGACCGCGCTGGTGCACGAGGTGTACCTGCGCTTCGCCCGCGACGAGTCCTTCGCCCCCGAGGACCGGCGCCAGTTCTTCGCGGTGGCGGCGCGCCGCATGCGCCAGGTGCTGGTCGACCATGCGCGCCGGCGCGATGCGGCGCGCCGCGGCGGCGACTACGAGCGGGTCACGCTATCGGCCCTGGATGCCGAGGGACGCGACGAGGGCGTCGACTCGCTGGCGCTGGACCAGGCCCTGACGCAACTCGAGGCGCTCGACGCGCGCAAGGCCCGCGTGGTCGAGTTGCGCTACTTCGCCGGACTGGAGATGGCCGAAATCGCCGAGATGCTGGACATCTCGCGCGCCACCGCGCAGCGCGACTGGGAAGTCGCGCGCACGCTGCTGTATCGCGCCCTCGCATGACCACGGCGCGCGTGCTGGCGTTGTTCGAGGCCGCGCTGGCCTTGCCGCCGGACCAGCGTGTCGCCCACGCGTTCGCCGCCGCGGGCGACGACCCCGCGGTGGTCGCCGAGGTCGAGGCCCTGCTCGCTGCGCACGCCCGCAGCGACGGCTTCCTCGAGCCGGCACCGGATGCGTTCCGCGAGCGCGACCTTGGGGCGTACCGGCTGTTGCGCCCGCTGGGCGCCGGCGGCATGGGCCGCGTGTACCTGGCCGAGCGCCGCGACGGCAGTTTCGAGCAGCGCGTCGCGATCAAGGTCCTGGCCAGCGCCCTGGGCGATCCGGAATCGGTGCGGCGCGCCGAGGCCGAGCGGCGCTTCCTGGGCTGGCTCGATCATGCGCACATCGCGCGCATCCTCGATGGCGGCACCACGCCCGAGGGCCAGCCCTACGTGGTGATGGAATACGTCGACGGCAATCCGATCGACGCCTGGTGCCGCGAGCAGCGCCTCGGCGTGCGCGCCCGCGCCACGCTGTTCCTCGACGTGCTTTCCGCGGTCGACGCCGCGCATCGCGCACTGATCGTGCACCGCGACATCAAGCCGGCCAACGTGATGGTCTCGCGCCAGGGCGAGGTCAAGCTGCTCGACTTCGGCATCGCCAAGTCGCTCGACGGCAGCATCCGTGGCGCCGCCACCGTCGGCGAGCGCGGCCCGCTGACACCCGACTACGCCAGCCCGGAGCAACTGGCGGGCAAGCCCCTCACCACCGCCTGCGACGTGTATTCGCTGGGCCTGGTGCTGTACGAGCTCCTGACCGGGCGGCGCGCATATGCGCATGGCGATCGCACGCTGGCCGAGATCGAGCGCGACATCTCGCAGCACCCGCCCTCGGCGCCCTCGAGCAACATCGATCCGGAGCGCCTGGCGATCGCGCCGCGCGAGCTGCGCGAGTGGCGCCGGCGCCTCGCCGGCGACCTCGACCGCGTGCTGCTCAAGGCGCTGGAACCCGAACCGGCGCAGCGCTATGGCTCGGCCCGGGCCTTCGCCGACGACCTCCAGCGCTGGCTCGACGGACGCCCGGTCGAGGCCCGTGCCGGCGGCGCGCTGTACCGGATGCGCAAGCTCGCCGGGCGCAATCGCCTGGCCTTCGGCGCTGCCGTCGCCGTGGTGCTGGCGCTTGCGGGGGGCTTCGCGGTGGCCGCCTACCAGGGCAGCGTGGCGCGCGCGCAGGCCGACCGTGCCGAACGCGCGAACCGCTTCCTGCTCGACATGATCGGCGATGCCGACCTCCTGGTCAGCGGCCGCATGCCGACGCTGGTCGACGCGCTCGACAAGGCCGCGCCGTCGATCCCGCAGCGCCTGGGCGGGCAACCGCAACTCGAGGGCGACGTGCGCCTCGCCCTGGGCCGGGTGTACCTCTCGCTGGAGAAGCTGGCTGCGGCGCAGGCGCAACTGGTGCCGGCCGAGGCCCTGCTGCGGCCGTTCGGCGGCGCGGCGCATGCCGATGCGCTGCTGCAGCTGGCAATCCTGGACTGGTGGGGCGGACGCTACGCCGAGGCGGAAGGACGCATGCGCGATGCGATCGCGCGGCTGGAGCGCGAGACGGCCCATGCCGCCGCGCTGGCCGGCGCGCTCACGACCTACGGCGCATTGCTCAACGATCTCGGTCGCTTCAACGAGGCCGTCGCGACCGTGGAGCGCACCCAGGCGCTGATCGCGCAGGGCGCGGAGATCGGCGCGCGCGAGCGCGCCGGCATGCTCGGCAACCTCGGCTACGCGCGCCACGGGCTCGGCCAGCTCGACGCCGCCATCGCCGCCCATGGCGCCGCGCTCGCGGCCTACGAGAGCGTGCTGCCGCCGGTGCATCCCGACATCGCGGTGAGCCTCAACAACCAGGCGATGGCCCTGCAGGACGCCGGTCGCCGCGATGAAGCCCTGGCCAGCTTCCGGCGCTCGCTCGAGGTCCGGCGCCAGTTCGCCGGCGCGGACAACTCGATGACCGTCAAGGCGCAGGCGAATCTCGCCGTGTTCCTGGCCGAGGGCGGCGAGCTCGACGAGGCTGCCGCGTTGATCGCCGACGCGCTGGCGCACGCGCCCACGGCGCTCGGACCGGACCAGGTCGCTCTGGCCAACTTGCACTCGGCCGCGGCGCGGGTCGCGATCGCCCGCGGCGATGGCGCCGCCGCCGCCGATGCGGCGGAGCGGGCGCTGGCCATCTACGCCAGCGCAGAGTCGGTCGATCCCGCGTACCCGGAGCGCGCGCGCGTGGCGCTGGCTCAGGCGCGCGTGCTGCTGGGGATCGCCGGGACCCCCGCTGCGACCGCGCCGGATCGCTGAGCGCGCTCGCGCCATCGATCGTCCGCCGGGATTCGCGGCTGGCTCGCGACCGTCGCCCGGCGGTCCGGGCGACGGTCGGGCCGCCGCCTGCCCGTGCAACGACTCGGGCCGCGCTCGCTCGCTGGCCGGACGGGCGCCGGGGCGACGTGCCCTGCGGGGAGAGCGACCGGGCGCCAGCGGTGCCGGATCGAGCGGAACGGCGTCACCGAATGCAAGAAAACCGCAGATTACCGGGCGAATATGTACTACAGTGGGCCGCCCCTAGAGGCCGCCCGCCGACTGACCGCGCGGACGAACTATCGCTCTTGAGAATGCGAGCCATGGCCAAAGCAAAGAAAGCAGCAAAGAAAGCCGCACCGAAGAAGGCAGCCGGTCCGGTTGTCGTCAAACCCGTCAAGGATGTGTTGTCCCGTACCGAACTGGCGCGTCACATCGCCGACAGCTCGGGCGTAGAGCCCAAGTCGGTGAAGGCCGTGCTGGCGCACCTGGAAGCCACCGTGCTGGGTGCCGTGAACAAGAAGGGCGCGGGCCTGTTCGTGTTGCCGGGCCTGCTGAAGATCAGCGCCGTCGCCGTGCCGGCGAAGGCCAAGCGTTTCGGCAAGGATCCGTTCACCGGCCAGGAGCGCTGGTTCCCGGCGAAGCCTGCTTCGGTGAAGGTCAAGGCCCGCGCGCTGAAGAAGCTCAAGGACGCTGCTGCCTGATGCGTCCCGCACGCGGGTGTGGCCTCGGTCTTCGAGGCACGCCCGCGCGCAATGGCGGGCCGGCTTGCGCTGGCCCGCTTTCGACATGGCTTGCGTAATACTCCGCGGCAGCCCTTGCGCGAGGTCGCCATGTCGACACTCCCCGGAATGTCCGCGTCGAACTGCGCGGCGGAGCGATTGCGCGCGCCGTGGCGCGCGCTCGTGGGCGCGCTCGCGTCGCTGTGCCTCGCACCGGCGCTTGCCGCCGGTGGCCCGACCGGCGCCGCGGACCTGCTGCCCAAGGCACGCGCGCTGGATCCGGAGCCCTTCGAGCGCACCGACGCGCGGATCGCGCGCGGTCGCTACCTCGCCGAAGGCATCGGGCAGTGCTTCATCTGCCATTCCGAGCGCGACTGGGACCAGCCCGGCGCGCCGCCCACGGCCGGCCGCAAGGGCGCGGGCCAGGTCATGCGCGACGACCCCGACGGTCGCACCGTGGCGCCGAACATCACGCCCGACCGCGAGACCGGTACCGGCACCTGGCCCGACGACGCGCTCGCGCGCGCAATCCGCGAGGGCGTGGGCCACGACGGCCGCGCCCTGCATCCGCAGATGTGGTACGCCTCGTTCCGGCGTTTCGCCGACGAGGACGTGGCCTCGATCGTGGTCTACCTGCGCACCCTGCCGCCCGTGCGCAACCCGCTGCCGGCGACTCGCATGGACGACGCCCGGCGCCGCGAAATCGCCGCCGGCATCGAGCCGCTCACGCAGCCGGTGCCGATGCCGGACCTCGCCTCGCCCCTGGCGCGCGGGCAATACCTGGTTGCCGTGGGAGACTGCAGTGGCTGCCACACCTCGTGGTATTCCGAGCGCATGCCCGGCCTGTACGCCGGCGGGAACCTCATCGAGCGCGGCGAGCGCAAGGCCTTCGGCACCAACATCACGCCCGATCCCTCGGGCCTGGCCTACGGCGCCGACGCCTTCATCCAGGTGATCCGCACCGGCAAGTCCGGGACGCTGAGCCCGCTGATGCCGTGGATCGCGTTCCGCGAACTCGATGACGCCGACCTGCGCGCGATCCACCTCGCGCTGCAGCGCCTCGCGCCGGTCGCGCACTACATGCACAACGCCCTGCCGCCGACGCAATGCCCGGTGTGCCTGCAGGCGCACGGGCTCGGCGACCGGAACCATGTGCACGAACCGGAGGCCGTGGCGGTGCCGGTGGCGGAACTCGCATCGTGCGTCGGCCGCTATCGCGCGCGCCAGGGTGGCGAGGTGCTGGAGGTCAGGCACGTGGGCGGTGTCCTGAGCTTCGGCGATGCCGAACGGCAAACGCGCCTGGTGCCGCTAGGCAACGATCGCTACGCCGCGCCGGGCGGTTTGCTGCCGGTGCGCTTCGAGCGCGACCCGCAAGGCGCCGTGGTGCGCCTGGTCGAGCAGGACGTCGAGGACTACATCTGGGACCGCGTGCGCGACTAGCGGCCTCGTTTCGCTGCCTGTAGGAGCGCATCTCATGCGCGACCGCAAACTGCCAATCCGCGGTCGCGCATGAGATGCGCTCCTACAGGCGGCGAGTGACGCCCGATGCGCGCAGGAGGGCCGCGAATGACGCCCGATGCGCGGAGGAAGCCGGCGAATGACGCCTGATGCGCACGGTGCGCTAGGCTTGCGCTTCCCCCATCGCCCCGGCATCCATGACCCTCACCCTCGCGATCATCGCCCTGACCTGCGTGGTGTCCTTCGTCGCCTTCGGGCGCCCGGCGCTGGTCCAGCAACTGATCCTGTGGCCCCCCGCGATCGCACGGCGCGGCGAGTACTGGCGCCTGTTGAGCTACGGACTGATCCACGCCGATCCCGGCCACCTGTTCTTCAACATGGTGACCCTGTACTTCTTCGGCCGCGCGATGGAGCCGCTGTTCGTGGGCCGCCTGGGGCCGGCCGGTTACCTGGCCTTCTACCTCGGCGCGCTGCTGGTCTCGATCCTGCCGACCTACCTGCGCAACCGGAACAACCCGAACTACCACAGCCTCGGCGCCTCCGGCGCGGTCTCCGCGGTGTTGTTCGCCTTCATCCTGCTGCAACCGTGGGCCCTGATCTTCGTGTTCTTCATCCCGGTGCCGGCGATCGTCTATGCGGTGCTCTACGTCGGCTACTCGATCTACATGGACCAGGCGCGCAAGGACAACATCAACCACAGCGCGCACCTGTGGGGCGCAGGCTATGGCGTGCTGTTCCTGGTCCTGATGGAGCCGCGCGTGATCGGCGTGTTCCTCGAGCGCCTGGCCAACCCCGACTTCCTGCGCTGACGGCGCGAGGCCCGACCATGGACAGCGACAACGCCCTGATCCTCACCCAGGCCGAGGCCCGCGTGCTGGGCTGCCTGGTGGAGAAGGCCGCGCTCACCCCCGAGACCTATCCGCTGACGCTCAACGCCGCGGTGGTGGCCTGCAACCAGAAGACCAGCCGCGAACCGGTGCTGGAACTCGATCCGGGCAACGTCGGCCACGCGCTGCGCACGCTCGAGGACAAGGGCCTGGTCAAGGTCGCGCATGGCTCGCGCGCCCTGCGCTACGAGCACCGCATGGACGAGGGCCTGCGGGTCACGCCCGAGCAGCGCGCCTTGCTGGCCCTGCTGCTGCTGCGCGGGCCGCAGACCCTCGCCGAGCTGTACACCCGCAGCGAGCGCCTGTCGCGCTTCGCCGACCTGGCCGCGGTCAAGGCCACGCTCGATCGACTGGCCACGCGCGAACCGCACCTGGTGCTGTGCCTGGGCCGCGCGCCCGGGCAGCGCGAGGATCGCTATGCGCACCTGTTGTGCGGCCCGGTGTCCGCGGCCGAGCACGCCGCGACGTCCGCGGCGCCGGTGCGCGCCGCGGGCGTGCATGATACGGGCCTCGAATCCCGCGTGCAGGAACTCGAGGCGCAGGTCGAAGCCCTGCAAGCGGAACTGGCGACCCTGCGCGCGCGCCTCGACGCCGTGGCCGGCTGAGGCGCGCGGCCCGCGCTCAGCCGCTCCACTCCTGCTCGTCCGGGACGTCCGGGCAGCTTGCCATCGGCAGCGGCTCGGCCTGCTCCGAATCCATCATCCAGCACGCGTCCAGCACCGAGCAGTAGCACGCCAGCACGCGGGTCTCGAAGCGCTCGGTGTTGAACCGCTCCCAGACCGCCGTGGCATTGGTCTCGCGCGGCACGCGCAGGAACCTGAGCTCGTCGCCGGCCTTGAGCACCCGGGCCCGCGTTCCCGAGGTGACGGTGAACGCCGGCTCGTCGCCCAGCCCGCAGCACTGGTTAAGCAGTCGCGCCGCATTCGGCATCGGCTTGCCGTCGTGCAGCACCTGGAAGCTGCGCAGCCGTGCCGGGCCGACGCCGCTGTTGGCCACCGTCATCGAGATCTCGTCGCGCCCGTCCTCGCTGCGGTTGCCGGTGCCGTACTCCAGCGCCGGCCACACGCTGGCGGCCAGCAGCCGTTCCTGCGTGCGGTTGGAACTGAAGGCCACGCCCAGCGAAATCATCGACACGCCGATCGCGAAGGCGCTGGCGAGGTAGTTCGACAGGCGGCCGCGATTGGCACCGCGGGGTTCGATCGGAATCTGGACATCCATGGATCGGGCTCGGTCCGGGGCGCAGGAGCGCGGGGCGACCCCGCGTCGGGACGGCGGGTCGTTGCAACGATGCCACCAGCGTGCCCAGGGTTTGAATCCCCGCGCAACCATCAGCGCATCGCCCCCCCTGTAGGAGCGCATCTCATGCGCGACCGCGGCATGGCAGTCCGCGGTCGCGCATGAGATGCGCTCCTACAGGGGAGGCGACATGGAACGGGTAGGCCCGCTGGCGTCCGCGCGGCCGAGCCAGTCCAGCAGCA
>JAGOEZ010000254.1 GCA_017997455.1 Lysobacterales bacterium
CCCGAGGACGAGGTCGGCGAAGCCTTCTTCGACCGCTTCCTGGTGCGCCTGCCGATCTCGCCAGTGAGCACGGACGGCTTCCGCGCCCTGCTGGATGCCAATAGCGTCCGCGACTGGGCGGGGCCGCCGGCGGAACTCCGCCTCGATGCCGAGGAACTCGCTGGCCTGGCCCGCGAGGCCGCCGCCATCGTGCTGCCGGCCGAGCTCGTTGCCGTGCTGGCGGAATTGCGCCAGCATTTCGCCACCCTGCCGCTGGCGGTTTCCGACCGGCGCTGGGTCAAGATCGTCTGGCTGTTGCGCGTCGCCGCCGCCAGCGACGGACGCGCCGCGCCGGCCTTGTGGGATCTTCTGTTGCTGCCCTGGCTGACGGTGCCCGATGCCGCGCGCCAGGCGCAGGTGGCCGACTGGCTGGCGGCGCGGCTCGGCGTGCGCGAGGCCTTCTCGCCGGCGCGCTTGACGCGCGTGGTCGAGGCCTTCGAGGGCCAGTTGCAGGCTGAACTTCAGGCCAATGACCTGGACTACGACGAATCCGGCCGCCTCAAGTTTTCCTCCGTCGAACTGGCCGAGGAGATCGGCGACGCCAAGGGCGGTGCCGCCGCCCCGCGCATGACCTATAGTCGGCGCCGGCACTACGGCGCCACCCATGTCAATGCCCGCGTCCGCCAGATCGACGAGCTGCTGGTTCGCATCGCCGGCTATGCGGATGAAATAAGCCGTCAACGCGCCGGCCTGGACGACTTTGCGCGTTGCAGCCTGTGGCTCAACGCCGCGCTCACCGCGCGCGCCGAACACAACCTGGCGACCACCGCCGCCGCCGTCGACCAGTTGAGCGAACGTGCGCGCGCCGCGCGCGCCGGCTTCCTCGCCCTGCCGCGCCTCGAACACGACAACGGCCGCGAACCGGAGCCCGTGGCGCACGAAGGCCTCGCGGCGTGAATACGGCCGCCGCGCCCAGTCCGCCGCCACTCCCGCCCGCGCTGCTGTTTGCCGGCGCGGAAGCGCGCCTGGCGACACTCGACGCACTGGCGCGTCGCCTCTGGCTGGGCGGCATGACCAACTCGCAAGGCACGCTGGAATCCCGTCTCGACGCGCTTGGCGAGCTTCACTCCGCGCTGATTGCCGGATGCGTTCCGGCGCCGCACGACTGCCGCTGGCCGTCACCACCGCTGGCCCTGGCGCTCGGCGAGGCCATCGCCGAGCTCGGGCTGGCGCGCTATTGCCACCACCAGCGCGAGCTCACCGATACCGTGCTGGCCAGCGTGCTGTTCCATCTCGACCTGATCGTCGATTACGTCGACCGGGGCGCCGATGAGGCGCAGGCGCTGCGCATGGCGATCGAGGCCTTCAGCGAAGACTGGCGCCAGCACTGCGGCGAGATCGACGAACTGGTCGAAGTCTTCGGCATGGTGCCCGACGATGTCGAGCACAGCCGCTGGGACGAGCTGCGCGGACTGCTGCGCTCGGCCAGTTGGCAGGAGGTGCTGCGGATTCGCCGGCTGCTGGCCGGCCTGCCCGAACTGGTCAGGATCATCCGCGAACTGGGGCGTTCGCGGCCGACCGATGCCGATGACGCCGCCAGCCAGTCGCTGGTCGAGGTCATGGATGAGGCCGTCGCCTGGCGCAGCGAAACACGCCACGTGCGCGTTCCCGACCTGCCCGGCGAAACACGCGGCATCCACCGCTCCGATCGCATCGCGCGCATGCTGCCGGCCGAAGCCATGCTGCTCGGGCATCCACGCCTGCGCCTGGTCTGGCATGCGCGGCGCGCCGAACGCAGCCTGCTGTGCTACGAAGACGATGACCGCATGACGGAAACCCGCCTGCATCCGGCGCCGGTGATTCAGCCCCGGCCCGGCCTGATGCCGGCCAGGAAACTGGAACGCGGCCCGATGCTGGTCTGCGTCGACACCTCGGGCTCGATGCAGGGCGGCGCCGAGGCCGTGGCCAAGGCGGTGGTGCTCGAAGCCATGCGCGCCGCCCATGCCCAGAACCGCGCCTGCCACGTCTTCGCCTTCGGCGGCGCGGAGGAAGTCGTGGAGATGGAGCTGCCCGTCGACCGCGCCGGCATCGAAAGCGCCACGCGCTTTCTCGGCCAGTCCTTCAGCGGCGGCACCGACATCTGCGCGCCGCTGGAAAAGGTGATCGCCCAGGTCGAGCAGGAACGCTGGCAGCGCGCCGACCTGCTGATCGCCACGGATGGCGAATTCGGCACCACGCCCACGCTGGCCGCGCGCCTGGCGGCGGTCAAGCGCGAACTCGGGCTGCGCGTGCAGGGCGTGCTGATCGCCGACCGCGAGACCATCGGCCTGCTGGAAATCGCCGACCACATCCATCCGGTGCGCGACTGGCGTCGCTTTGGCGGCAGCAGTGCCGAGTCACCGATCCACAGCCACCGCCTCACCGCGCTCTACTTTCCCGGCGCGCTGCGAAACGAGGCGACGCGCGAGGCCACGGTCTCGGGTGCCGAAGCCTCGGCGGCCCATTTATCCCCCAAACCGACAAGCCGAAAATGAGTTTTGCCGACGACTACCTGGCCCAGTTGGCAGCCTTTGCCGCGCAAGGCCCGCTGCCGCGCGTGCGCGCACTTCACCTGCCTCCGCCGCCGACGGGGGACCCCGGAGAGAACAAAGGCGAATTCTGCGCGCTCGAACTCGATGATGGCTCGCTCGGGCTTTCCTACGTGCTGCTCGACGACACCCTGGCGCGCCTGCGTGCCGCCGGCGGCGATCTCGGCGTGGCCGGCGGCGACGCGCTTGCGCTGGCTCGCCGCTACGCCAGCGCCGACTCTTTCGGCAAGGCGCTGGGCTTCGCCACGGCCAACGCCCTGACACGCTGCCTCTATGATCGCGCCGGCTTTACACCACCGGCCAGCCGCGACTCGATCGGCGAGATGAACCCCGCCTCAGGCGAGCACATCGGCATGATCGGCCTCTTTCGGCCGCTGCTGGGCCGGGTATTGGAGAGCGGTGCGCGGCTCACCGTGGTGGAACTCAAGACCGAGTTGGCCGGCACGGTGGATGGCTATCGCGTCACCGTCGACGCCAGCGAGCTCGAAACCTGCGCCAAGGTGGTATCGACCAGCACGCTGCTGCTCAACGACACGCTGGACCGCATGCTCGGCCATTGCCGCAACGCGCGCTGGTTCGCCTTGGTCGGCCCCAGTGCCGGCTGCCTGCCCGACGCCCTGTTCGCCCGCGGCGTGACCCTGGTCGGCGGCAACTGGATCCGGGACGGCGCCGGCTTCATCGACGCGCTGAAACGCGGCGAATCAACCAGCCCGTTCAGCGTCAAGACCGCGCTGACGCGCGACAACTACCCCGGCGGCGCCGTCCTGCTGGCGCGCGCCGCCGCCGGCTGACCATGCCCACGCTGGAACTCCTCGGCATCCTGGTCCTCGG
>JAGOEZ010000069.1 GCA_017997455.1 Lysobacterales bacterium
CCGGCAAGTACACCTCGATCAGTCGCAGCGCCATGGCCGGATCGCGCGAGGTGACTGCGTCGTATACCAACGACAAGGGCGTCGAGCTCCACTTGCGCGGCACCGTCGAGGGCGTGGGACTCAGCCTCGGCGGAGGCGTCGCGACGGTCGAGTTGATCAAGCAATAGCCGGCTGTTTGCCAGGCCAGTGGTCGGCGCGCAGCCTGGCTCCCGGCGTGGCAGTGGACGGGTCCGGGGGCCCGGGCAGGCTGGCCAGCCCCAAAGGGCAGCGCGCCACCTGCCGCAGCGGGCGGTTCGCACGCAGAATAGGCGGCAGGCGCACGGGACCGATCGACGCGAGCGGGTCGCGAGCGGTCGACGCGGCACCTTGGCTCCGTCCTTCCGTTGCTCGATCGGGTGCGAATCGTGGGCTACCGCTCGGATGTGCCGCAAGCTCGTCGTGAATCCAGCCAGGCGTGGCGCAATCCCATGCCAACCATGCGCGCGCACGGTCGCGTCCTCATGCTTGCGCTCGTGCTTGCGACAGCAGGCTGCGGGCCGGCACCGGAGACCCCGGCGCCCAACACCGGGCCGACAGGCGAGTGGCGCGAGTTCTCGGGCTCTTGGAACGCCGCCGGCAACCGTCGGACGATTCCACTCGGTCCGGGTCGCAAGGGTTCGATCATCGACCTGCGCGGCTCGATGCTGATGGAGGGGCCTGGTCGTCCTGGCGTCGGTGTTCGCGCCGAACTGATCGCGCTGGTCGACAGCGAAACGGGCCTCAGCGGTCGCGCCGTGTGGACCGACGAGAAGGGCGACCAGGTCTACAGCACGCTGCAAGGCGAGGGCACCGCGGCGAACAACCGCATCACCGGGACGATCCTCGGCGGCACCGGCCGCTACGCCGGCGCGACGGGGTCGTATGAGTTCTCGTGGCGCTTCGTGCTGGAGGCCGAGGACGGCACGATCCAGGGCAGCGCGTCCGGACTCAAGGGGCGCTTCCGGCGTGGCGAACCCGACGCAGGGGACGCACCGCCATGAAGTCGCCCGGCCTGCTGCTCAAGCGCATCGCTCCCTTCGCTATCGCGGCCGCGATCTGGTTCACGCCGGTCCCCGCGGGACTCACCGCGCCCGCGTGGCACCTGTTCGCGGTCTTCGTCTCCGCGATCGCCTGCGTGCTGATCGGCTCCTTCCCGCTCCTCACGGCTTCGATGATCGCCGTGGCGACCGTCGTCCTCACCGGCACGCTGACGCCGGCCCAGGCCTTCTCGGGCTTCGCCAATGCGAGCGTGCTGCTGGTGGTGATCGCGTTCATCGTGGCGCAGGCGGTGGTGAAGTCCGGGCTGGGCCGGCGCATCAGCCTGCTGATGGTGAGCCGTTTCGGGGGCTCGCCGCTCGGCCTCGCCTACAGCCTGGTGCTGACCGACGCGGCGATCGCCCCGGCCTTCCCGAGCAACACCGCGCGCGGCGGCGTGCTGTTCCCGATCGTGCTGTCCATCTCCAAGGGGGCGGGCTCCGAGCCCGACAGCCCCGAGGGACGGCGCCTGGGCGGCTACCTGATGTTCTGCGCGATGGCGGGACTTTCAGTCTCCTCGGCGCTGTGGCTGACGGCCACCTCATGCAACCCGATCGGCGTCCAGATCGCGCAGCAGCACGGGATGGAGATCGGCTTCGCCGACTGGCTGATCGCATCCTCGGTGCCGACCTTGAGCGCGATCCTGATCCTGCCCTTGCTGGTGGCGAAGATCTTCCCGCCGGGAATCGGGGCAACGCCGGAAGCGCCGATCGCGGCGCGCAGGGATCTCGCCGGCATGGGCGCCATGTCGCGGGACGAGCGGATCACGCTGGTGACCTTCGCGGTGATGGTCGCCGGCTGGGTGGCTGGCAGCGCGCTGCAGATCAACGGCACCGCGGTCGCGTTCATGGGCTTCGGCGTCCTGCTGGTATCGGGCGTGTTGACGCTCGAGGACATATCGAAGCAGGGTGACACGCTGGCCACCTTCCTCTGGCTCGCGATCCTGTTTGCGCTGAGCGCGCAGCTCAACGAACTCGGCTTCATGGGCTACGTGGGCGAGCGCCTCGCCACGCGCATGGGCGGACTCGACTGGCCGGTGCTGTACGTGGCCCTGGTTGCCCTGTACGTCGTCCTGCACTACTTCTTCGTCAGCCAGACCTCGCAGATGCTGGCGCTGCTCGCGGTGTTCCTGGATGTCGGCATCCGCGGCGGCGTGCCGGCGGCATTGATGGCGCCGGGCCTGTTGTTCGCGAGCAGCTACTTCTCCGTGATCACGCCACAGGGCGGCAGCCAGAACATCATCTTCGTCGCCAGCGGATACCTCAAGCAGGGCGAGCTGTACCGCATGGGGCTGATCACCACGATCACGTTCATGACGATCTACCTGGTGATCGGCACGCCGTGGATCCTGTTCGTGTCGGGCTGATCCTGGCGCTACTTGCGGGCCAGGATCCGTTCGATCTCCTGGTCCTTTGACCGCCACATCCCGGCGACCCAGGCCTGCAGCTTCGCGCGGAAGCCCGGGTCGCCCTCGTAGTCGCCGCCCAGCAGTTCGGCCGGGATGGCCACCTGCTGCACCCGGACCACGACTTCGCGCACGTCGCCGGCGAGGATCTCCCAGAAGGTCGGGATGCGCTGCGGGTAGACGATCGTCACGTCCAGCAGGCTGTCGAACATCTCGCCCATGGTCCCGAGCGCAACCGCCAGGCCGCCGACCCTGGGCTTGAGCAGGTGCTGGTAGGGCGAGCGCTGGCTCTCGCGCTTGGCCGGGGTGTAGCGCGTGCCCTCGAGGAAGTTCATCACCGAGGTCGGTATCAACTTGAAGCGCTCGCAGGCCTTGCGGGTGGCGGCGAGGTCGTTCTTGCCGCTCTTGAACCCGCCCTTGCGCTGCATGAAGGGGAAATCCAGCGCCCACCAGGCCAGGCCGATCACCGGCACGTAGATCAGCTCGCGCTTGAGGAAGAACTTGAGGAACGGGATGTGGCCGAGGAAGACCTTCTGCAGGACCAGGATGTCGACCCAGCTCTGGTGGTTGCTGCTGACCAGGTACCAGCCGCGCGGCGACAGCGCATCGATGCCCTGGACGTCCCAGCGGATTGCCTGCGCGGCGTCGATCCACCAGCCGTTGATCCGCACCCAGGTCGAGGCCAGCGCGTTCAGCACGCGGTCCGCGAAGCGCCGGGCCGGCGCGACGCGCAGTGCCGCCTTCAGCAGCGCGAAGGGCACCATCAGGCTGAACACGATCAGTGTGTTGAAGCCGACGATCAGGCTGTTGACGCAGCCCTTCGTCGTCGCGAGCACCCGCTGTGGCAACGATCGATTGGCAACGCGGTCGGTTCGGCTCATGGCCAGCGAAGTCTACGCGACGCCCCTCCGGCGCCGCCAAGCAGGAGCCGGGATCAAGGCTCGACGATCGCGAAGTTGCCCGGCGCCTTCTGGATCAGCCCGAAGAAGCGACCCAGGTCGATCGTGCTGCCCTCGATGTCGGTTTCATCGCTGGTGAGCATGGCGGCTGCGCCGGCGGAGCCGGTCACCATGCGCAGGAAGAAGGGTTTTGTCAGCGTCAGCGTGGCGTTGGCGTCCGCGGCTGGCGCGGCCTTGCGGAAGTGCAGCACGGCGTTCTCGATCCACAGCACGTAACTCGTGCCGAGGTCCGAAAACACCAGGTTGACCTTGAGGTCGAGGCCCGCGGCCGCGGGACCGTCGAGCGAGGCGGCCATCGCCTCGAGGAAACGCTCGATCGGCGCCTGCTCGAACAGGTCCAGCAGCAGGGTCTTGGCCGTACCGGTCTCGGGCGCGCCATTGCGCAGCTCGAAGGCGCCGCTCAGGTAGAAGTTGCGCCACACCGCCGACTCGGCCGCATAGCCCAGCTGGTCGTAGGTCCGTGCGAGCAGGGTGCGCGCGGGCGCGTGGTCGGGCTGGGCATGGACCACGTGGTTGAGGACTTCCGCCGCCCAGCGGTATTCGCCGGCATCGAAGGCCGTCTGCGCCGCGGCGACCGCAGGGTCGGTGCCGCCGGCCAAGGCGACGTAGCGCCGCGCCGCTTCCTGCGGCGGCAACGGGTCGAGATTGGCCGGATTGGCATCGAACCAGCCGAGGTAGAACTGGTAGATCCCCTTCACGTTGTGGCGCACCGTGCCGTAATAGCCGTGCACCGCGAGGAAGCGGTCCAGCGACGGCGGCATGCGCATCTCCTCGGCGATCTCGCGCGCGGTCATGCCGGCGTTCATCATGCGCACGGTCTGGTCGTGCAGGTAGGCGAAGGCGTCGCGCTGGTGGACCAGGAATTCGCGGATCGCGGGCTGGCCCCACACCGGCCAGTGGTGCGAACCGAAATAGACCCCGGCCTGCGCGGCGTGCCCGATCGCTTCGTCGATGTACTGCGACCACAGGCGCGCATCGCGGACCTTGGCCCCGCGCGGCGTGTAGATGTTGTGCAGGGTCTGCGAGACCAGCTCGGCGCCGCAATACGCGCCCAGATCCGGCAGCATGAAGGTGAGCTCCGCCGGGGCCTCCGAACGCGGCACGTTCTGGAACACGAAGCGCACGCCGTCGAGCGTCATTTCCTGCGGCGTTGTCGTCACGATCCGGTTCGGCTGCAGGATCCCGACCGAGCCGAACGCGACCGCCTTGCCCAGCCCGTTGTCGACCAGCCCGGTCGCCGAGCGCGGCAAGCGGCTGCCGTACATGTACATAGCGCGCCGCGACATCGCCACGCCCATCAGC
Organism: Lysobacterales bacterium; assembly: GCA_017997455.1. Classification (GTDB taxonomy): domain Bacteria; phylum Pseudomonadota; class Gammaproteobacteria; order Xanthomonadales; family Ahniellaceae; genus JAGOEZ01. The sequence goes on from JAGOEZ010000069.1 coordinate 4,720, forward strand.
AGGTTCTCGCTGGTGGCCTCCTCCATGAAGCCCTCGGGCGCCACCACCGGGATTCCCGACTCGGCCGCTTGCGCCGCCGAAACCACGCCCAGCACGCCGCCGAAGTGGTCGGCATGGCTGTGGGTGAACACGATCGCCGAGACCGGCCGCTCGCCCAGGTGCTGGCGCGCGAACGCCATCGCGAATGCCGCGGTCTCGCGCGAGGTCAGGGGGTCGACCACGATCCAGCCAGTCTGGCCATCGATCAGGGTGATGTTGGCGAGGTCGAAGCCGCGCAGCTGGTGGATGCCCTCGGCGACCTTGAACAAGCCGACGTGGTTGTTGAGCAGCGCCTGGCGCCAGAGGCTGGGATTGACCGTGGGTGGCGCGGCGCCATCGAGGAAGTCGAAATCCGCGAAGTCCCAGATCACCCGTCCGGTCGCGTCGGTCACCTGCCCGCTGGGGGCGGCGATGAAGCCGCGCGCGGCGTCGTCGTAGGCCGAACGGTCGGCGAGGTCGTAGGCCTCGGCCGTCGCTGCGTTGGCCGCCGCCGTAGCGGCGGTGACCTGGCCATCGCCGGCGAGCGGTGGCGGCTTGCTGCAGGCGCTGCAGAACACGACTGCCGCCACGAGCGGAACGCACGGCAAGGATCGAATGGACATCGGCAAGGCTCCCCGGCTGGGATGATTGTAGGGCCATGGGAGCGGTCGCGTTCGGTGTCGACCGGCACCTTCGACCTGGGCATGTACGATGCCCGGCGCCGCCGTCGATGTCCGCGGTGCCGCCAGTCGAGGCTTCACGCATGATTTCCCGCCGCATCATCGCGCACGTCAGGTCGCAGGACTGGTTCGCGGTCTTCATCGACCTGGTGATCGTGGTCGTGGGCGTCTTCATCGGTATCCAGGTCGCGAACTGGAACGAGGATCGCGCGGAGCGTGCGCGGGCGCATGGCTACATCGAGCGCATCGGCTCGGACCTCGTTACCGACATCGAGGGCTATCGCAATCGCCAGGCATTCTGGAACCAGGTCGCGGCGTACGGCGCCACCGGCCTGCGCTACGCCGAGACCGGCGACGCCGCCGGGCTCGACCAGTGGAAGCTGCTGATCGCGTACTTCCAGGCCAGCCAGGTCGCCGAATTCTGGTCGACCGACACGACCTACGAGGAACTCAAGAGCGCCGGCGAGCTCCGGCTGCTCGCCGACGTCGGGCTGCGCGAGCGGCTCGCGCGCTACTACACCAACGCGGCCAACCCCGCCCTGACCGAGCGACCCGCCTACCGCACGCACGTGCGCGGCATCATCCCGCTCGACCTGCAGCACCACATCTGGGACCACTGCTACGGTTCGAACGCCGACGGCGAGCAGGAATTCCACGACTGCGCATCGCCCGCCGACGAGGCCCGGGTGGCGGCGGTCGTCGATGCGATCCGCGGCGACGCGGACTTGATGGGCGAGTTGCGCTACTGGATGTCGACCATGCGCGTCGCGGGAATCATCAGCCGCGACCGCATCGCCCTGGCCGAGCAGCTGCTGGAGCGGATCATGGCGGAGCCAGGCAGCGCGCGGGTATCGCAGGCACCCTGAGTCGCAGCGTCGCAGGACGGGCCGCGGACTGCCTGGCCGCCTGAACGGAAATCCGGGCCGGCGTCGCGCCGCGCACTTGATTGGCGCGCCGCCGGCCCCGATGGGATGATCCGGCGGCGACTCCCGGGGGGCGAAGACCTCATGCAGCGCCTGCTGTTCCTGTTGCTTGCCTTGCTCGGCACCGCTGCGAACGCGCAGCCAGCACGGGTGCTCGAGCTCGGCGGCGTGGAGCGGATCGAACTGCGCAGCCACCTGGACGTGCTGCGCGACCCGGACGGCCTGCTGGATGTCGCCGGCGCGCGCGCGCGCCACGCGGCGTTCGAACCACTGGGCCCGGGCAGCGGACTGAACTTCAGCTATACCCCCGGCGCGGTGTGGCTGCGACTGGTCCTGCATTCGTCGCTGGCGCAGCCCAGCGACTGGCGCATCGAGCTCGACTACGCGTCGCTGGACCATGCCGAGCTGCACGACGGCGATGCCCCGGTGCAGCGCGCGGGCGATCGCCTCGCGTTCGGCGCACGCTCGATCCCGCATCGCAATCCGGTGTTCGCGCTGCGGATCGCGCCGGGCGAGACCCGCGAGCTGCTGCTGCGCGTGCAGTCGGAGGGCAGCCTAACGGTCAATCCCAGCCTGTGGCGGGCCGATGCCTACACGGCGCACAGTGCCAACACCTACGCCATCCATGCGCTGTACTTCGGCATGCTCCTGGCGCTGGCGGCCTACAACCTGCTGCTGTACGTGGCGCTGCGCGAGCGCGTGTTCCTGTACTACGTGATCTTCGTGGTCGCGGTCGGGGTGGGTATCGGTTCGATCTACGGGCTGGCGGGGCAGTACCTGTGGCCCGACGCGGTGGCGTGGAGCAATCGCGCGCTGGTGGTCAGTTTCGCCGTCACCGGCATCGTGGGTCCGCTCTTCACCCGCGACTTCCTCGGCACCGCGCGGGTCGCGCCGCGCTGGCATTGGTGGCTGGCGCTCGGCGCCTGGTTGCACGTCGGCGTGCTGCTGGTCGGCCTGTGGGCGCCGATGCGGGTCGCCATGCAGGTGATGTCGGCGACGACCATGTTCGGCTGCGTGCTGATGCTCGGCTGCGGCATCGCCTGCGCCATGCGCGGCGTGGCCGGCGCGCGCCTGTTCGTGCTGGCATGGGCGGTGATCCTGGTCGGCGGTCTCCTGATGGCCCTGCGCAACTTCGGCCTGTTGCCGACCAACGTGGTCACCTTGCACGGCATGCAGGTGGGGTCCGCACTGGAGATGCTGCTGCTGTCCTTCGCGCTGGCCGCGCGCTTCACCCAGATCAAGCAGGAAAAGGCGCAGGCCCAGGCCGAGGCGCTGGCGGCGCAGCAGCAGCTGGTGGTGTCGTTGCAGCGGCACGAGCGGGAACTGGCGCAGCGCGTGACCGAGCGCACCGAGGAACTCGCCGCCGCCAACGCGCGCCTGCGCGACCTCGCCCTGCGCGATCCGCTCACCGCACTGGCCAACCGCGCGGCGCTCTATGTCCATCTCGACTCAGCCCTGCGGCGCGCGCAGGCGAGTGGGCAACCGCTGTGCCTGCTGATGATCGACCTCGACGGCTTCAAGGCGGTCAACGACCGCCACGGCCATGCCGTCGGCGATCGCGTGCTGGTCGAGGTCGCCGCGCACCTGCGCGCCGCCGCGCGGCCGCAGGACCTGGTCGCGCGCCTGGGCGGCGACGAGTTCGTGGTGGTGGGCGAGGGCATGCGCCTGCCCGACGAGGCCCAGCGCATGGCGCAGGCGGTGCTTGCGGCGCTGGCCGCGCCGGTGGCCTCCGCCCCGGATGCCCGCATCGGCGCCAGCATCGGCATCGCCACCAGCGGTGCCAACGACACCGACGCCGAGGCCCTGCTGCGCCGCGCCGACGCCGCCATGTATGCCGCCAAGGCCGCCGGCCGCGGCACCGTCTACTGGTCGTCGCAGCGTGAGTCCGTTGCCGGCTGAGCGCCGCGCGCGATTCCGCCCCGGGAGGAGTTCCGACCCGAGGCGAAAGACAGCTTCGTTGCCCCGTGGAAGCGCCTTCAGCCGCGAACAGGCCAATCGCGCGCAGAGCGCGCTCCTACAAGGCCGGCTCTGTAGGAGCGCGCTCTGCGCGCGATTGGCCTGTTCGCGACTGAAGGCGCTCCCACCCGGGCGGGGCGTAGGCGCAGGGCGCGAACATCGTGCGCCCGCGCCGTGCCGTTACTTCTTCGGGTCGTCGCCGCCGGACCAGGAGACGAATTTCCAGCTGCCACCGTCCTTGAGCAGGATGTCGGTGTAGCGGCCGGTGACCATCTCGCGCTCCTTGCGATAGTTCTCGCGCGCCATCGTGTAGCGATAGTGCACGACCGCGAGGTTGCCGGTCACGACGATCGAGACCGGGAACAGTTCCTGCTCCAGGACCGTGGTGCTGGCGTTGTTGTAACGGTTCCAGCGCACCAGCGAGGCCTTGTCCTGCGGCGAGTGCTGCTGCGTTTCCCAGTAGCTGAGGTTGGGATGGACCATGGTGTCCATCCAGCTCATGTCCTTGGCCGCGGCCATCTTCCATTGGGTCTGTTCGAACTGCCAGATTTCCTGCTGCTCGGCGCTCCAGGTCTGTGCCGCCGCCACGCCGCCGAATGCGAGCAGCAACACGGTCAACCACAGCGGTGAAGTCTTCATCGCACGCCTCCTTGATTCCCCAGGCGGGAACCCGCGCCCCACGGGTTCCGGAACCCCACAGCTTAGTCCGCTGCAGCAGGACTGGATACGACCCGGTCCGCGCCGCTGTGGTGGAGCTTGGCACGCCACGTGCTTAGGGCTCGGATTGACTGGCAATAGGAGTCGCTGCAATGGGCATGGAGGTTGCTGCCGGCGTGGGTGCGTCCTTCGCACCGGCGCTCGACAAGCCTTGCGACGCGCGCGCCATGCGGGCTGCCGTCGGATGCGCGCCGTCGGCTGCTGTTGCCGCGGTAGTCGTGGACCGCCTGCGCTCGCCAGGCCTGACGATCCTCGGCAATCCATGACGCGGCGTCGCTACTCCGCCTGCCTGTGCCTGCTCGGCGCGCTGCTGGCCGGACCGGCGCTGTCCGCCGCGGACGAGCCTCGCACGCTGGACCTCTTCGACCTCGGCGCACCGTCCTTCACCGCCTTCACGGCGCGCGACGGCGTGCCTGAATCGGTCGCGCTGGACGTGCAGACCGACCCGGAAGGCTACGTGTGGATGTCGGCGCCACAGGGGTTGGCCCGCTACGACGGGCATCGCTGGATCCTCATGGAGCCCGCGTCGGTGCGCGGCACCGTGCACGACCTGTATCTCGACCGTGCCGGCGTGCTGTGGGCGCCCAGCCGCGACAAGGGCATCGCGCGCTACGAGGGCGGGCGCTGGCACACGGAAGACCGTCGCACGGGCCTGGACACCGACCATTTCGCGCGCGTGGTCGAGACCACCGATCACGAGGGCAAGGTCGAACTGTGGGCGCTGGGCGCGGAATCCGGCATCTACCAGCGGGTGGATGGCGCGTGGCGGGCCGACCCCGGCAACGCGCGGATACCGGTCGGCGCGGTGCACGCCCTGGTGCGCACCGCGACGCTGGGTGCGCCCGATCGCCTGTGGATCGGGACCGTCAACCAGGGCCTGTGGTACCGCGACCCGGGCGAGACCGGTTGGCGGCCGTTCCGGGCCCCGGGCTTCGACCCCTACCAGATCGACGACGTGCTCGTGACCCGCGACGGCGACCGCGAGCAACTCTGGATCGCGACCTACGGCAACGGCCTCTGGCGCCTGGACGCGGACGGACTGGTGTCCTGGCGCGAGTCCACCGGGGCGCTCGATTCCGACCTGCTCTACACCATGGCGACGACCCGCGCGCCCGACGGCGAATCGGTGCTGTGGGTGGCGACCCGCCGCGGACTGGCGCGGATCAAGGGCGACAGCGTGCAGAACTTCAGCCGCCAGCACGGCCTGCCCTCGGACGTGATGCGCAACGTGCAGGTCTGGCGCAGTCCCGACGGCATCGACGTGTTGTGGGTCGCGACCGAGGCCGGCGTGGCGCGCGCGCTGGCCAACGCCAGCCAGTGGCACACCGCGTCGCTGATGGGCGCGCGCGGCAACGGCGTGTTCGGACTCGCGCTGGAGCCCGATGGCGCCGGCGGCGAGCGCCTGTGGGTCAGCGCATCCATGGACGGCGTCGGGCGCTACCAGCAGGGGCGTTGGAGCCGCTACAGCGTCGAGAGCGGCGACCTGCCGAGCAACGAGGCGCGGATGCTCAAGCGCGCGCTCGATGCCGATGGCTCGATGGCGCTGTGGCTGGGCATGCAGTACGGGCACCTGCTGCGCGTGCGCGAGGGCCCGCGCTTCGAACCGGTCGACACCCCGTGGGACAAGCTCTCGGGCGAAACGCCGATGGACGTCCTCGGGCGCGTGTTCGAGCATCGCTACGAGATGTGGGTCGCCACGCGCCAATCCGGCATCTACCGGTGGCGCGACAGCCGCTGGACGCCGTTCAGGGCCCGCGGCGTGGTCGACCAGTGGCGCATGAACCAGCTGCTGGAGCAGGTCGACGACGAGGGCCGCTCGTGGCTCTGGGCGACCAGCAACCAGGGCCTGGCGCGTTACGACGGACGCGAATGGACGCTGCTCGGCCATGAGATCGGCCTTTCCGACGTCGACCTCATCGGCATCTCGATGATGGACGACGCGCAGGGCCGGCCGGTGCTGTGGCTGGGATCGGTGCGCAGCGGGATCCAGCGGGTCGCGGTCGGCGACCCGCGCAAGCCACGGTTGGTCGCGGCACCGGCACTGCCCGCGCCGCCCGACCCGTTCGCCTACGGTGCGCAGCGCGACCACCAGGGGCGGGTCTACATCTGCACCAACAACGGCGTGCAGCAGCTGACGCCGCGCGCGGAAGGCGGCTGGAAATCGCGCGTGTTCGCGCGCCGCGACGGCATGGTGCACGAGGAGTGCAACCGGCTCACGCAGTTCGTCGACCGGCATGGGCGCTATTGGACCGGCACCCTGGCCGGCGTCGCGGTGTACGACCCCGAAGGCTCGATTCCCGGCGCGCAGCCCAAGCCGCTCAAGCTGCTGCGGGTGGGCGTGGATGGCGCCGAGGTCGATCCGGCGACGGTGCGCGTGCCGCCTGGGGCGCGCGAGCTGCGTTTCGACTTCGCCCTGTTGTCGTGGCAACGCGAGGGCGAATCGCAGTTCCGCACCCAGCTCGTGGGCTACGAGACCGAACCGGGGCCATGGGACGGGCGCAACTCGCGCAGCTTCGGCACGCTGGACCCGGGCAGCTACCGCCTGCGGATCGAGGCGCGGGACTTCGCCGGCATCCCCAGCACGCCGATCGAGGTGGCGGTCGAGGTCGTTCCCGACTGGTGGCAGCGCGGCTCGCTGCGCCTGCTGCTGGCGGCGGCGGGGATCCTGTGCGTCGTGGCCTTCGCGCAGTGGCGCAACCGCAGCCTGCGCGCGGCCAAGCGCACCCTGGAATCGCAGGTGGCCGAGCGCACCAAGGCCCTGAACGAGGCCAACGCGCGCCTGGTCGCGTACTCCTACCAGGACGCGCTGACCGGGCTCGCCAACCGGCGCCGCCTGCACGAAGCGCTGGAGGCGACCTGGCAGGATCCGGCCGCGCGCAAGCTGCCCTCGGCGCTGGTGTTCGTCGACGTGGATGACTTCAAGGCCTACAACGACCGCCATGGCCACCCCGCGGGCGACGTCGCCCTGCGCAGCGTGGCGGCTGCGCTCGTCGCCTGCGCGCCGCCGGGCGCGCTGGTCGCCCGCTACGGCGGCGAGGAGTTCGCGTGCCTGCTCCCGGGCACCGCGCTGGCCAATGCAGTCGCCGTCGCCGAGCGCATGCGCGCGCAGGTTGCCGAGCAGGCGGTCGCGGTGCCGGGCACGGCCGAACTGAATTCGCTTACGATCAGCGCCGGCGTTGCCAGCCGCATGCTCGCCGGCAACGTGCAGGTCCACGCCCTCCTGCGCGACGCCGACGCCGCGCTCTACGTGGCCAAGCGCGAAGGCCGCAACTGCGTGCGATCGACCCTTGCCTGAGAGATTCCGATGAAGCACGAAACGAGGTCGACACTGGCGTGCATGGCTTGTTTCTCGGTCCTTGCGGCCTGCAGCAGCACTCCCTGGCCCGACGCGCGCGAGTCGCTCGCGTCGGTAGCCCCAATCCCGCCGTACATGGGCCAGGTCCCGCCCGGCACGGACGCACGAGCCTTCGCCCCCGGCGTCGTCAACACCGCCGCGATCGAACTCAATGGCGTGTTCACGCCCGACGGGCGCGAGTTCTTCTTCACGCGCCATCTCGACGGCATCGGCACCATCCATCACTCGG
>JAGOEZ010000255.1 GCA_017997455.1 Lysobacterales bacterium
CACCTGTGGTCGGAAACCTACGACGGCGACCTCGCCGATGTGTTCGAACTGCAGGAGCGGATCGCGCGCAACATCACCGACCAGCTCAAGCTCGTGCTGCAGGGTGGGCAGGAGCAGCGCCTGGTGCCGGTCGCGACTGCGGATCCAGAGGCGTATGCCAAGTTCCTGCAGGCCACCGCGATCTTCAATCGCCGCGAGCGGGCGAAGTTCCCCAACGCGATCGCGCTGCTCGAGCAAGCAATCGAGCTGGATCCATCCTTTGCGCGCGCCCACGCGCGCCTGGGAGCGTTCCACGTCCTCGCGCCGGAGTACACCGGGGCCGATTTCAAAGCCTCTCTCGCCGCCGCCCGCCTGCATGCGAACCGCGCGATCGAGCTGCTGCCGACGCTGGCCGAGCCGCATACGGTGCTCGCCTACGCCTTCGGCCAGCAACGCGATCTCCTGGCCGAGCGCGAATCGTACGAGCGCGCGCTCGCGATCGATCCCGACGACGTGCTCAGCAACTTCTGGGCGTCGATTCATTTCATGCGCGTCGGCGACATGGCCGCGTCCAGGCGCCAGCTCGAGCGCGTGCTGGCGATCGATCCGATGCTGCCCAATGGCCTCACCTGGCGCGGCTGGATCTACCTGTTCGACGGCGACACCGTGAACGCGCGCCGGGTACTCGAGCGCGCACTCGACCTCGGGATCGGGAATGCGCACTTGCCCCTGTCGCTGGTCGAGCGCGCCGAAGGCAACGATGCCAAGGCGATCGCCGAGATGGAGCTGGGCCTTGCGGCGTTCGGCGCGAGCCTGCCAGTCGAGACCCCGGGGATCGTCGCCGCCGGCGTATTTGGCGACGACGCGGCCAGGCGTCGCGCAGTCGCACACGTCGAGGGACTGATCGGGTCGCACGCCGGCATCGTGTCCGGACCCCTGGCGTTTTCAATGATCATGCTCGGCGAGCATGCGCGCGGGCTGGACGTGATCCAGTCCGGAGTCACCACCTCGAGCATCTGGCAACTGGCGCTTTGGGGCCCGAGCGGACGCGACGCGCGCCGCCTGCCGCAGTTCGCCGAGTTCGCGCGCCGGGTCGGCTTCGTGGCCGTCTGGGACAAGTACGGCCCACCGGATGGCTGTCGCAAGGACACCGGCGGCGACTACCGCTGCGAGTAGTGCAGGTGGCCGCAGCACAGGCCGAGGGCCATGCGAATGCACGATGGGCACGCATATATTCTGGTCACGTCACCGGAGCAAGCCATGTCGCAACCGCGCGATCCCCACCGTCGCCAAGCCCTCGTCGGGGCGCTCGCATTCGCCGGACTCTCCAGCCTGCGCCCGCTGCTGGCGGCGACGCCGCGGCAGACCGAAGGGCCGTTCTTCCCGGTCGGCGATCCGGCCGAGGCGGACTTCGACCTCACCCGACTGGCGGGGCACGACGCGAGCGCCGCCGGCCGCGTGGTGGAGATCCACGGCGTGGTTCTCGGCGCCGACGGCGCGCCCCTTGCCGGCGCGGTGGTCCACGTCTGGCAGGCCAACCACCACGGCCGCTACGTGCATCCGGCCGACAACAACCCCGCGCCGCTCGATCCAAACTTCCAGGGTTACGCGAAGCTGCGCACCGATGACGCGGGGGCATGGCGGGTGAAGACCATCATGCCCGGCGCCTATCCCGTCGGGCGCGGCTGGTCGCGGCCGCCGCACGTGCACTTCAAGGTGTCGCATCCGGAATACCGCGAGTTGGCCACGCAGATGTACTTCGCCGGCGATCCACTCAACGCTGTCGACCGCATCCTCGGCGCGCTGACGCCCGCCGAGCAGGCGCAGGTGGTGGTCGACTTCGGTACCGCCGGCCCCGGCGCAATCCCGGTCGGCCGATTCGACATCGAGCTCGCGCGGGTCTGACCTTGTACGCGTGATAGCGTGATATCATCGCCCGCACCAGAACGCTTCGGGAGCGCGCCGTGGCCCAGATCATCGTTCGCAACCTCGACCCCGCGATCAAGACGGCGCTGCAGGAGCGCGCCATGCTGCGTGGCACCAGCATGGAAGCCGAAGCGCGCGAGATCCTGCAGCGGGCCCTGTCCCGGTCGCGACCCGCGTCGAGTGGCCTCGGCAGTGCGATCCGCGCCCGATTTGCCCGCGTGCGCGACACCGTCGATCTGCAGGTCTTGCCTCCGGCCAAGGTGCGCGCGCCGCGGCTTCCGGATTGATCGGCACGACCAGCCGACCCGTCCCGCGACCTCGCCGCCGTGATCGTCCTCGACACGAACGTGATCTCCGAACTGATGCGCGCGCAGCCCGCGTCCCAAGTCGTGGCGTGGCTGGATGCGCAGGATGCCGAGTCGGTCTGGATCTCCAGTGTGAGCGTGCTCGAGATCCGTTACGGCATCGAACTGGTCGACGACAATGCGCGGCGCTTGCGCCTCGAGCGCGCCTTCGACGCCATGCTGCGCCAGGACCTGTCGACGCGCATCGTCTCCTTCGACGTCGCGGCGGCGGAGCAGACCGCACGCCTGAGTGCGCTGGCGCGCCGCCAGGGACGCACGATCGAACTGCGCGACGCGATGATCGCCGGCATCGCCGCGGCCCAAGGCGCGCTGCTGGCCACGCGCAACACGCGTCATTTCGCCGAATGCGGGGTCGATCTGGTCGACCCCTGGCAGCCTGCGGGCGCATGAGCCTGCCACCGTGAGCCTCCTCGCCGAACTCCAGCGCCGCAATGTCATCCGCATGGCCGGGCTGTATCTGGTCGTGGCGTGGCTGGTCGTGCAGGTAGCGGGCACGGTGCTGCCGATGTTCGGCGCGCCGGCTTGGCTGCCGCGCAGCATCGTGGTGCTGCTGGCGATCGGATTCGTGCCGGCGCTGGTGTTCTCGTGGATCTACGAGTTCACGCCGCAAGGCCTCAAGCGCGATGCCGAGGTCACGCCCGCGCAGTCGATCGCGTCGACGACCGGGCGGCGCATTGACCGGTTGATCATCGCCGGGCTGGTCGCGGTCGTCGCGCTGTTCGCGGCCGACCGCTTCTGGCTGGGGGAGGGTGACGAAGGAAAACCGGGGTCAGAGTACAGTTCCGGGACGGAGTCGGTCGCTACGTCGGCAACATCGCGGCCGGAACTGTACTCTGACCCCGGTTTTCCCACGGCGGCTTCCTCCCCGCCAGCGCAGAAGTCGATCGCGGTCCTGGCCTTCTCCAACCTGAGCGAAGACGCCGGCAACGAACACTTCGCCGACGGCATCAGCGAGGAACTGCTCAACGTCCTGGCCAAGGTGCCGCAGTTGAAGGTCGCCGCGCGCACCTCCGCCTTCCACTTCAAGGGCAAGGACACGCCGATCCCGGAGGTCGCGCGCCAGCTCGGCGTGGCCTACGTGCTCGAGGGCAGCGTGCGCAAGGCCGGCGA
>JAGOEZ010000256.1 GCA_017997455.1 Lysobacterales bacterium
GAAGGCGACCGCGGCTCCGGCCGCTCAGCCGCCCTGCCCGCGCGGCTTGAATGCCGCCATCGAGCCGACCAGGCGGCCGAGGTTGGGCTCGATCGCTTCCTTGGCCTTGAAGTCGGCGTTGAGCGCGGTGAAGTCGACCTTCTGGCGCACGCCGGCGCCGAGCGGCGTGCGGTTGTGCACGTCGTAGGCGCGCACGGTCAGGTTGGCGCTGTAGAGCGTGTCGCTCTGGCCGTAGTAGTTGAGCTGGGTGCTGCCCAGCGGCTCGGCGCGGATCACGGTCACCGCGCGCACGCCGGCGTTGCGCGACAGCACGTTGAAAACCGACGGCAGGTCGGCGGGATCCACCGACGACAGCCCCGGCACCATCGCGTCGTCGACCAGCAGGTAGCCGGAATCGATCAGCGCATCCTCGACCAGCTGCTTGGCGGCGCCGGTCAGCGCGGGATCGCCGTACGCGACCACCGCCACGCGCGGCGGACCGACCTCGCGCCGCGGCGCGACCGGCGGCGGCGGCGTTTCGCGACTGGCCAGCTCGGCCTTGCGCTCGGCCGCCATGCGCCGCAGCGGCGCCAGCGAAGGATCGGCCTCGACCGCGGGATCGCTGGTGCCGGCGGGACCGCCGGCGATGCCGGTCGCATTCGGCGCGGCGGTGCCGGCCTGTTGCGCCTGTCGCTGCTCCATCTCCTGCGCGATCTGCGCCATCTGCGCCGCGGCCTCGTTGGCCTGCTTGATCGCGGCGAGGGCCTCCGGCGGCAGCCCACCGGCATCGGCGGCATTCGCGGCGGGTGCCGCGTCGACGCTCCCCGGCGCGCCTGGCGCCACGGGTGGCGCGGGCAGCGTCGGGGGTGCCGGTGCCGGCGCTCCGACCTTGCTGGCCAGCGTCGCCGGCTCGGCCTTGCCCGGCATCCACTGCCCACGCATGGCCCACACGCCGAAGCCGAGCAGGCCCAGCACCAGCACCGCGGCCAGGGCCACGATCGCGGCGGTGTTGCCGCGACGCTCGGGGGCCTTGTCGACCAGCACCGACTGGCGCACCGGCGGCGCCGAGCGCACTTCGGTGGCGCCGCCACCGGCATCGTCGAGGTGGACCATCGGCGCCGGCGTCGAACGCGGCGCCGGCGTGGGCGAGGCGATCGTGTGCAGGGCGCTGGGCGCGCGCAACTGCGGCGGCGTCTTCATGCCGACCTGGGTGCCCGCGGCCATGGTCATCACCGGCTTGGCGCTGATGGTCTGCGCGCCGGCGACCAGCGGGTGCGCGGTGAGGTCGGCGATCAGCTCGTGGCAGTTCTGGTAGCGCTGCGCCGGGTCCTTGGCGGTCATGCGCTGGAGGATGCGGGTGAGCTCGGCGTCGACCGCGCTGTTCAATTCGCGCACGTCCGGGATCTCGGCGCGCACGACCTCGAGCAGCAGGCCCAGCGGGCTCTGGTCGTTGAAGGGCATGCGCCCGGTCAGGAGCTCGAAGAACACGATGCCGAGCGAGAAGATGTCCGAACGCTGGTCGACCTGCTGGCCGGTGCACACTTCCGGCGAGAGGTAGCCCGGCGTGCCGACGAATTCGCCGGTCGAGGTCAGCTTCTTGGAGAAGTCGGTCGAGGACAGCGCGATGCCGAAATCGGCGATCTTGATCCGGCCGCGCTGGTCGAGCATCAGGTTGGCGGGCTTGATGTCGCGGTGGATCACGCCGCGATCGTGCGCGGTGGCGAGCCCCGAGGCGGTCTGGTAGATCACCCGCGCGGCCTGCTCGGGCGTCATCCGGGTCTCGCGCTTCAACCAGGTCGAGAGCGACTCGCCCTCGACGAACTCCATCGCGAAGTAGGGCTGGCCGCCCTCCCACTCGCCGATGTAGTAGATCTGGATGATGTGCGGGTCGTTGAGCGAGGCCATGGAGCGGGCCTCGCGCAGGAAGCGCTCCTTGACGCTCTCGTCGTGCGCGAGCGCCGGCGCCAGCATCTTGATCGCGACGTAGCGGCCGAGCGCCGCCTCGTGGCCCTTGTAGACCACGCCCATGCCGCCGCGACCCAATTCGGCGACGACGTCGTAGTGACCGATCTGCGTAGACATGGCTTCCAGCCCCCGCGGAATGCCGGCGCGAACGCGCCATGTGCGATGCGCCGGCAGTCTAGCATCGCATCCTGAACGCATTCGGACCGGGCGCCGGCTCACGTCGCGTTAACGGCACTGACCGGGCGCCGCCATTGAGCGCGCGGTGCCGGCTTCCTACACTGGGGCCAGCTCCTGCATGGGGAAGGCCGCGCAATGAAACGCCGCGAGATGCTGCGCGCCGCCGGCACCGCGGCGGCAGCCGGTGCCGCCCTGGTCGCTTGCGGCCGGGCGCCGGCGCCGGGCGACAGCGCCACGCCAGCCGCCCCGACCCGCCACGCCTGGCGCATGGTCACCACCTGGCCGCCGGGTTTCGCGGGCCTCGGCACCGGTGCCGTGCGGCTGGCCGAGCGCATCACCCAGGCCAGCGGCGGCCGGATCGAGGTCTCGGTCCATGGCGGCGGCGAGCTGGTCCAGCCCTTCGAGGTCTTCGACGCGGTCTCGACCGGCAAGGCCGAACTGGGCCACAGCGCCAGCTACTACTGGAAGGCCAAGTCCGAGGCGGCGCCGTTCTTCTGCGCGGTGCCCTTCGGGCTCAATGCGCTGGAGATGAACGCGTGGCTGCTGCATGGCGGCGGGCTCGCGCTGTGGCGCGAACTGTATGCGCGCTTCGACCTGGTGCCGTTCCCGGCCGGCAACACCGGCACCCAGATGGCGGGCTGGTCCAACCGCGAGATCACTTCGCTGGCCGACATGAAGGGCCTGCGCATGCGCATCCCCGGCCTCGGCGGCGAGGTGATCGCGCGGATCGGCGCGATCCCGGTCAGCCTGCCGGGGGCCGAGATCTACAACGCGCTGCAGGCCGGCACCATCGACGCGGCCGAGTGGATCGCGCCCTTCAACGACGTCGCCTTCGGCCTGCACAAGGTCGCGCGCTACTGCTACTACCCGGGCTGGCAGGAACCCGGGCCGACCATCGAGTGCATGATCAACCGCAAGGCCTGGGAGGCATTGCCCGAGGACCTGCGCGCGGTGGTCGAGGCCTGCTGCCTGGCCGCCAACACCGACATGCTGGCCGAGTTCACCGCGCAGAACGCGCTCGCGCTCGAGTCGCTGGCCGGCGATCCCAAGATCCAGTTCCGGCGCCTGCCCGAACGCGTGATCGGCGCGCTGCGCAAGGCTGCCGGCGAAGTGCTGGACGCGGTCGCCGCGCGCGATCCCTTCGCGCGCCGGGTGTGGGACTCGCAACGCGCCTTCCGCGAGCGCATGCGCGGCTGGCACGCCGTGTCCGAGGTGCCGTACTACCAGGCCCGCGGCTGAGC
>JAGOEZ010000070.1 GCA_017997455.1 Lysobacterales bacterium
GTAGGCCTGTTGCTGCTCGGGTGTTCCCGCCGCGGGCGCCTGCACCTCGAACTGCACGTACTGGTCGCCGGGCCGCGCGCCACCCAGGCCACGGCCCTTGAGGCGCAGCTTGCGACCTGCCGCGGTGCCGGGCGGCACCTTGAGCTCGACCGCTCCGCCCAGCGTGGGCACGTTGAGCGTGGCGCCCAGCGCGGCCTGCCACGGCATCAGCGGCACCTGCACGGTGACGTCGCGGCCCTGGACCGAGAACTGCGGGTGTGCGCGGAACTGGACTTCGAGCATGAGGTCGCCGCCGCCGGGCGCCTGGTTCGCGAGCCGAATCTGCTGCCCGGCCTGCACGCCGGCAGGAATCTTCACGTCGAGGGTCCGGCCACCGACCTGGATGCGCGCGGTGCCGCCGGCGTGCGCGGTCTCGAGATCGACCTCGATGCGAGCCTGCACCGTGCGCGCGCGGCGCGGCCCCGGCGCGGCACCGCCGCGCGCGCGACCGAACAAGGAGTCGAAGAAGTCGCTGAAGCCGGAGGCGTCGCCACCGCCGTCGAAGTCGAAGTCCTGGCCCCAGTCCGGCGGCGGGCGGAACTCCTCGCCGGGGCGGTAGCCGCCGGCGCGCAGCTGGTCGTAGGCGGCGCGCTTCTTGGCGTCGCGCAACACTTCGTAGGCCTCGTTGACGGCCTTGAAGCGGTTCTCGGCGTCCTTTTCCTTGCTGACGTCGGGGTGGTACTTGCGCGCGAGCCGGCGATACGCCGACTTGATCACGTCCGCGTCGGCGCCGGCCGGCACGCCGAGGATCTCGTAGTAGTCCTTGAACTGCATGGAAGCTCCCGTGTCGGTCGCGTGGCCCGGCGCCGTCCGGGCAACCCGCGCGGTAGTGGCGCGGGACCCAACGCAAGCGGGGCGCACGAGGCGCCCCGCTCACCGGCCTGCGTGGCGGAAGTCCTGCCTCAGCCGTTGATCTCGATCCGGCGCGCCTTGGTCTCGGCCCGCTTCGGAATCGCGATCTCCAGCACCCCATGCTTGCCGGCGGCCGTGATCCCTTCCGGGTTGGCCGAATCCGGCAGCGCGAAGCGGCGATAGAACAGCCCGTGCGCGCGCTCGACCCGGGTGTACTGGTCGCCCTCGGTCTTGCTCTCGGTACGGCGCTCGCCCTTGATGGTCAGGATCCCCTTCTCCATGTGGACCTCGATGTCCTTGGGGTCCACGCCGGGAATGTCGGCCTGGATCACGAAGCGGTCGGGCTCTTCCTTGATGTCCACGCGCGGGGTCCACTGGCTGGTCACCACGTTGGACTGGTCGGTGTCCTCGCTGCCGAACAGGCGGCCGAAGGCGTTCTTGAGATCGTCCTGCAGGCCGTTCTGCAGGTTCCACGGACTGTAACGAACGATGGTCATGGCGGTTTCCTCAGGAATGGCGGCGATCGGGGCGCCGTCGTGACTCCCGATGTAGGGACGCTCGCCGCGGCCTTCAAGGGCCCCGGCCGCCCGGCCCGGGCCCCGGGGTGGGCGCGGTCGTGGGCAGGCGCTATCCTGCGCGGCCCCGCGCCGGCCGGCCGTGCCGTCGCCCCAGCCCCAGAGGTGCTCCATGACGATCCAGGTCGGTGACCGCATTCCCTCCGCCACGCTCAACGTCCTCAAGGATGGCGTGCAGGCGATCCGCAGCGAGGACATTTTCGCCGGCAAGACCGTCGTGCTGTTCTCGGTGCCGGGGGCCTTCACGCCCACCTGCTCGGCCAAGCACCTGCCAGGCTACGTGGCGAAACTGGCCGAACTGCGCGCCAAGGGCGTCGACACCATCGCCTGCATGGCCGTGAACGACGCATTCGTGATGGACGCCTGGGCGAAAAGCCAGAACGTCGGCGACGGCATCATGATGCTGGCCGACGGCAACGGCGCCTTCGCCAAGACCATGGGGCTGGAGATGGACGCGACGCCGTTCGGGATGGGCATGCGCTCGAAGCGCTTCGCGCTGGTGGCGAAGGACGGCGTGGTGACGGCGCTGCAGGTCGAGGCGCCGGGCGAGTTCAAGGTCAGCAGCGCCGAGGCGGTCCTCGCGGCGCTCTGATCCGCGCAGCGCGTGCCTGCGCCATGGCGGCGCGGGCACGCCGGCCTCAGGCGGGCGGACGCGGCTCCGCTTCGGCGCCGGCGTCCTCGCCGGGCTCGCCCTCGATCTCGTCCTCGCCGCCCAGGGCCTCCACCCGCTCGACCCCGACCAGCGCCTCCTCGGCCGGCAGGCGGATCAGGGTGACGCCCTGGGTGTTGCGGCCCACGCGCGCGACTTCGGCCGCGCGCGTGCGCACCAGGGTGCCCTGGTTGGAGATCAGCATGATCTCGTGCTCCTCGCCGACCTGGGTCGCGCCGACCAGCGCGCCATTGCGATCCGAGGTCTGGATCGCGATCACGCCCTGCGTGCCGCGGCCCTTGCGCGGATATTCGTCCAGCGGCGTGCGCTTGCCGTAGCCGCGCTCGGTCGCGGTGAGGATGTCGCCCTCGCCCGCCACCAGCATGGTCACGACCTTCGCTTCCTCGGTCAGGGTGATGCCGCGCACGCCGCGCGCGGTGCGGCCCATGGCGCGCACCTCGGCCTCGGCGAAGCGCACCGCCTTGCCGTTGGAGGCGAACAGCAGCACGTCGCGGCTGCCATCGGTCAGCGCCACGTCGACCAGGCGGTCGCCCTCGTCAAGCTCGATCGCCCAGATCCCGACGCTGCGCGGGCGCGAGAAGTCCGACAGCGGGGTCTTCTTGACCACGCCATGGCGGGTGGCGAAGAACACGTAGCGGTCGTCGGAGTATTCCTTGACCGGCAGCATCGCGTTGACCTTCTCGTCGGCGGCCAGCGAGGGCAGCAGGTTGACGATCGGCCGGCCGCGTGAATTGGGCCCGGCGTTGGGGAACTGGAAGGTCTTGAGCCAGAACACCCGCCCGGCGCTGGTGAAGCACAGGATGGTGTCGTGGCTGTGCGCGACCAGGATGCGCTCGATGAAGTCCTCCTCGCGGATCGCGGTGGCCGAGCGGCCGCGGCCGCCGCGGCGCTGCGCGCGATAGGTCGCCACCGGCTGGGTCTTGGCGTAGCCGGTGTGCGAGAGCGTGACCACCATGTCCTCGGGCGTGATCAGGTCCTCGATCGAGAGGTCTTCCTGGGTGCGCTGGATCACGGTGCGACGCGCGTCGCCGAACTCGGCCTTGAGCTCGGCCAGTTCGGTGCGGATCACGGCCAGCAGCTGCCCGGGATCCTCGAGGATCGCGATCAGGCGCCGGATCGCCTCCAGCAGGTCACGGTATTCCTCGGTCAGCTTGTCCTGCTCGAGCCCGGTCAGGCGCTGCAGGCGCATGTCCAGGATTTCCTTGGCCTGGACCTCGGTGAGCTGGTAGCCATCGGCCTGCAGCCCGAGTTCGGGCGCGAGGTCCTCCGGCCGCGAGATCGTTGCGCCGGAATCCGACAGCAAGGCGCGCACCAGCCCGGCTTCCCAGCGTCGCGCCAGCAGCCGCTCGCGCGCGACTTCGGGCGTGGGCGAGGTCTTGATCAACTCGATCATCGAATCGATGTTGGCGAGCGCGACCGTGAGGCCTTCGAGGATGTGCGCGCGCGCGCGGGCCTTGCGCAGGTCGAAGATGGTGCGGCGGGTGACCACCTCGCGCCGGTGGCGGATGAAGGCCTCCAGCATCTGCTTGAGGCTCAGCGTGCGCGGCTGGCCGTCGACCAGCGCCACCATGTTGATGCCGAAGACGGTCTGCAACTGGGTGTGCTGGTACAGGTTGTTCAGCACCACCTCGGCCGAGTCGGCGCGCTTGATCTCGATGTAGATGCGCAGGCCGTCCTTGTCGGACTCGTCGCGCAGCTCGGAGATGCCCTCGACCTTCTTGTCCTTCACCACCTCGGCGATCTTCTCGATCAGCCGGGTCTTGTTCACCTGGTAGGGGATCTCGCTGACGATGATGGCTTCGCGGCCGTTGTCGTCGGTCTCGATCTCGCACTTGGCCCGCACCAGGATGCGGCCGCGGCCGGTCTTGTAGGCCTCGACCACGCCCGCCACGCCGTTGATGATGCCGGCGGTGGGGAAGTCCGGACCCGGCACCAGCGCGATCAGCTCGTCGAGCGTGGTCTCGGGCTGGTCGAGCAGGACCAGGGTCGCGTCGATGATCTCGGAGAGGTTGTGCGGCGGGATGTTGGTCGCCATGCCCACCGCGATGCCGGCCGAACCGTTGACCAGCAGGTTCGGGATGCGCGACGGCAGCACCAGCGGCTCGAGTTCCTTCTCGTCGTAGTTGGGCCCGAAGTCGACGGTTTCCTTGTCGATGTCGGCCAGCAGCTCGGCGGCGAGCTTGTCGAGGCGGCACTCCGTGTAGCGCATCGCCGCGGCGTTGTCGCCGTCGATCGAGCCGAAGTTGCCCTGGCCGTCGACCAGTGGATAGCGCAGCGAGAAGTCCTGCGCCATGCGCACCAGCGCGTCGTAGATGGCCGAGTCGCCGTGCGGATGGAACTTGCCCATCACCTCGCCGACGATGCGGGCGCACTTCACGTAGGGGCGGTTCCAGGCGTTGCTCGCCTCGTGCATGGCGTAGAAAATGCGCCGATGCACCGGCTTGAGTCCGTCGCGCACATCGGGCAGCGCGCGACCGACGATGACGCTCATCGCGTAGTCGAGATAGCTCTGCCGGACCTCGTCCTCGATGTTGACGCGCAGGACTTCTTTGGCGAACTCTGCCATTCGAAATTATCTCTTTCGGATCAACAACATGGGTAGGCCTCGCCGAGGTGCGCCGGAGGCCCGCCAAAGAGCCGGAATATTAGCACGGCGGACCCCCTCGGCGGGGGCCCGGAAGCATGGTTTCGAGGGCTCGCGGGACCCTCGCGCGCGGCCCGGAACCGGGTCGCGCGCGGCCGCTGCGCGGCGCGAGGCCGCGCGGTCCGGAATCAACCGAAAGCCGCGTGCATCCGCGCCGCGTCGGGCTGCCCGATCACGCCGCGCTCGGTCACGATCGCATCGATCAGCGCGGCCGGCGTGATGTCGAAAACCGGGTTGTAGGCGGCGATGCCTTCGGGCGCGACGCGCGTGCCGGCGTACTCGAGCAGCTCGCGCGGATCGCGTTCCTCGATCTCGATCGCCTCGCCCGAGGCGCTGGCCATGTCGACCGTGGACGCAGGCGCGACCACCATGACGCGCGCGCCGAATTGGCGTGCCGCCGCGGCCAGGGTGCAGGTCCCGATCTTGTTCGCGGTATCGCCGTTGGCGCAGATGCGATCGGCGCCGACCACCAGCCATTGCGCCTGCCCGGTGCGGAACAGGTGCGCGCCGGCGCCGTCGGCCACCATGCGCGCCGGAATGCCGTCCTCGCGCAGTTCCCAGGCCGTGAGCCGCGCGCCCTGCAGCCACGGCCGGGTCTCGGTGTGGAACACGCGGGCGATGCGGCCCTGGGCCACGCCGGCGCGGATCACGCCCAGCGCGGTGCCGTAGCCGGCGGTCGCCAGCGAGCCGGTGTTGCAATGCGTGAGCACGCCCGATCCGGGCGCGATGAGTCCAGCACCCAACGCGCCCATGCGGCGATTGGCCGCGAGGTCCTCGGCCTCGATCGCGCGCGCCTCGCGGTCCAGCGCCGCGGCATCGGCGCCGGTGTCGATCGCGCGCTGCATGCGGTCCAGGGCCCAGAACAGGTTGACCGCGGTCGGGCGCGAGGCGCGCAGTGCCGCCACCCCATCGCGCACGCCGGCCGCGGTCGCGCTGCCGGCGCGTTGCACCGCCAGTACCACGCCATAGGCCGCGGCGATCCCGATCGCGGGCGCGCCGCGCACCGCGAGCTCGCGGATCGCCTGCGCGACCGCGACCGCGTCATCGCAGTGGATCCATTCCTGCGCGCGCGGCAGCCGGCGCTGGTCGAGCAGCGCGAGCGATTCGCCGCGCCATTGCAGCGCGCGCACCCGGTCATGGCGGGACGACTCGTTCATCGGCGACGGCGGTCCGGTGGGCAGGCGCCGATTCTACCCGCCCCTCAGGCTCCGCCGGTCTGCACCCGCCACAGCGCGGCGTAGGCGCCGCCGCGCGCCAGCAGCTCCGCGTGGCTGCCCTGCTCCACCACGCGCCCCGCGTCCATCACCGCGATGAGGTCGGCATGCACGATGGTCGAGAGCCGGTGCGCGATCACCAGCACCGTGCGGCCGTGGGCGAGGTGGCGCAGGGAGCGCTGGATCGCTGCCTCGGTTTCGTTGTCGACCGCGCTGGTGGCCTCGTCGAGGAGCAGGATCGGCGGATCCTTGAGCAGCGCGCGCGCGATCGCCAGGCGCTGGCGCTGGCCGCCGGACAGGAGCTGGCCGCGCTCGCCGATGCGGGTGTCGTAGCCCTGCGGCAGCGCGCGGATGAAGGCGTCGGCCTCCGCCGCCCGCGCCGCGGCGACGATTTCCCCGAGGCCGGCGTCGGGCCGCGCGTAGGCGAGGTTCTCGCGCACGCTGCCATCGAACAGGAACACTTCCTGCGCCACCCAGCCGACCTGCAGGCGCAGTGCGCGCAGGTCGTACTCGTCGAGCGCGCGGCCGTCGACGCGCACCACGCCGGCCTGCGGACGCACCAGCCCGAGCAGGAGCTTGAACACCGTGCTCTTGCCGGCGCCGGTCGCGCCGACCAGGGCCAGCGTCGTGCCCGCGCGCACGGACAGCCCGAACTCGCGCAACGCCGGGCGCGCGTCGCCGTAGTCGAAACGCACGCCTTCGAACTCGATCGCGCCCTGCAGCCGCGGCAGCGCCGCCAGTGCGCCACGCGTGGCCTGCGGCTCCTCCAGCAGGGCCAGCACGCGGCGGGTCGAGGCCATCGCGCGCTGGTACAGGTCCACGGTCTCGGCCAGCCGGGTCAGCGGCCACAGCAGGCGCTGGGTCAGGAAGACCAGCACCGCGTAGAAGCCCTCGCGCAGGCTGCCGTCGAGGACCTGCATGCCGCCATACACGAAGGTGGCGAGGAAGCCGCCGAGGATGGCCATGCGGATCAGCGGGATGAACGCGCTGCTGACCGCGATCGCGCTGCGGTTGGCGGCGACATAGGCGCTGCTGTCGGCCGCCAGCGCGGCATGGTCGCGCTCCTCGGCGGCGAAGCCCTTGATGGTGGCGATGCCCTGCACGCTGTTGGCGAGCCGCGCGCCCAGCCGCGCGGCCTGCGTCCGCACCGCGTCGTAGCGCGGCGCGATCCGGTGCTGGAAGTGGAACGCGCCCCACAGGATCAGCGGGATCGGCAGGAACGCGAACAGGGCGATCGCCGGCGAGATCGCGAGGAACACCGCGCCCACCGCCAGCACCGTGGTCGCGACCTGGATCAGGTCGTTGGCGCCGCTGTTGAGGAAGCGCTCGAGCTGGTTGATGTCGTCGTTGAGCAGCGCCGCCAGGCCGCCGGCGCTGCGGGTCTCGAAGTAGGCGAGGTCGAGCCCCTGCAGGTGCGCATAGGCCTCCATCCGCAGCCCGTGCTGGATGCGCTGCGCGAGGTCGCGCCACAGCACCAGGTACAGGTACTCGAACAGCGACTCGCAGACCCAGATCAGCAGGGTCAGGGCACCGAGCAGGTAGAGCTGCTGCAGGGGGTCGGTGATGCCCAGTCCCGCGACGAACGACTGCTCGCGCCGCGCCACCACGTCGACTGCGATGCCGATCAGGATCTCCGGCGCGATGTCGAGCAGCTTGTTGAGCACCGAACAGGCGCTGGCGGCCCAGACCCGGGCCCGGTGGCGGCGCGCATGGCGCAGCAGGGCCGAAAGTGTGGACAATGACGGGGCCCGCGGGTCCATGGCTGCAGCCTAGCAGCAGGCCCGCGCCCTGCCGGAGAGCCGTCATTTCGATCGTCCGCACCGTCGTCAGCCTGCCCGCCGCCGCCCTCGATGTCTTCCGTCGCGCCGGCGTGCCGGACCGCGCCAGCGTCAAGCGGCGCATCCACGCCCTGGTGCGCAGCTCGCGCGGCCGCTCGCGCGATGAGCTGCATCGCGACCTGGTCCTGGCCAAGTGCCTGCAGACCGGCGCGGTCGGCGCGGTTTCGGGCCTGGTCGGCGCCCTGCCGCTGATCGGCAAGCCGGTCGCCGGCCTGCTGGGACCCGTGGCGGACGCGGCGCTGGTTTCCACCCTGCAGGCCGAGCTCATCCTCGAGACCTTCGCGCTCTACGACGTCGACCTGCCACCGCAGGCGGAGAAGATGGCGCTGCTGGGCCTGCTGTCGGCCCACGCCGGCGCGCGCGAGGTCGGCGCCAGTGTCGCGCGCACCGTCTCGCGCGAGGCCCAGCGCTGGCTCGGCGGCGCGCTGGCGCGGCGCGCGCAGCCCCTGGCCGGCATCGCGACCAGCGTCGCCACCCACGTGGCCGTGACCTGGGCGATCGGCGCGCGCGCGCGGGCGATGGCCAAGCTCAGCGAGGGCGATCTGGCCGACTGGCCGGCGCTGCTGTCGGACCTGACCCTGATCGACCATCGCCGCCTCGGGCGCTGGGTCACCGACGCCGCCGAGACCGCGCTCGAGCGCGGCAGCGGCATGGTGCGCCTGTGGACCGTGCAACTGCAGGAGGCGATGCGTCCGCCGGCGCCGCCCAGGCGCGCGGCCCCGCGGCGCGCCGCGCCGCGGGCGGCCAAGCCACCCAAGGGGCGCGCCCGCAAGCCGCGATGAGCGCCACCGGCCCGACCCCCGACCTGCACGCGCGCGCCCTTGCCGGCGACGCCGAGGCCCGCTACGAGCTCGGCCGCTACCACGCCGCGCGCCAGGAGTTCTCGCGCGCGCGGCGCTACCTGCGCGAGGCCGCCGCGCAGTCGCATGCCGGGGCGCTGACCGAACTGGGCCTGTTCGCGCTGTTCGGGATCGGCATGCCGCCCGACATGCCGGAGGCGCTGCGGCTGCTGGGCAGCGCCGAGGCCGCAGGGTCCGGCGAGGCCAGCTACCAGCTGGCGCTGATGGCCTGGGTCGACAACGACGTGCCCTACGACCCCGACCTCATGGCCGGGCGACTGCTGCGCGCCGCGCGCGCCGATTTCGCGCCCGCGCTCCGTGCGCTGGCCCTGGTCTATGGCCACGACGCCGCCGGCGACCCCGGGGCCGCCGCGCTCTCGCAGGCCTGCCTCGCGCGCGCGGCCACGCGCGGCGACATGCTCGCGGTGCACCTGCTGGCGCACCGCGCCTTGCGCCTGCCCGACCCCGGCTCGCAACAGCGCGGCCGCGGACTGCTGGCGCTGGCGGCCTCGATGGGCGGCACCCGGGCCGCCGAGCAACTGGGCACGGATCGCGTCGAACCCTTGCGACTCGAGGCCGCCCCGATGCCGGCCCTGACGCCGGTCGCGCTCAAGGTCCCGTCGCCGGGCGGCCGGACCGAGCACTGCAACTCGCCGCTGATCGAGACCTACGAGGATGCGTACAGCGCCGAGGAGTGCGAGTACATCATCGCGCAGGGCCATCCCTTCATGGAGCGCTCGGTCACGATCCATCCGGTCAACGCGGTGCTCAGCGAGACCGAGCATCGCACCAGTAGCGAGATGGCCTTCTACACCTTCCAGGAGGACTTCGGCCTGCGCTGGCTGCAGTCGCGCATGCTGGTGCCGCTGCAGACCCCGATGGCGCAGGCGGAGTACCTGAGCCTGCTGCGCTACGGTCCCGGCCAGGAGTACCGGCCGCACCGCGACTACCTTCCGCCCAGCGCGTTGCGCCCCGGCGTGCGCTCGGCTGGTGCCGGGCAGCGCGTGCACACGGTGTTCTGCTACCTCAGCGACGTCGAGGCCGGCGGCGAGACCGACTTCCCGCTGCTCGGCGTGCGCATCCGGCCCGCGCGCGGCCGCGTGGTGCACTTCCACAACCTGCATGCCGACGGCTCGCCCGACGAGCGCACGCTGCACGCCGGCCTGCCGGTGGAACGCGGCGCGAAGTGGCTCGGCACGATGTGGACCCGCCAGCGTCGCCTGCGCGACTACTGAGGCGATGGATCCGGGCGCCAACCCCTTGTTGCAACGCGCCGCGTCGGGTGATTCCGCGGCGCAATACCAGCTCGGGATGCTGCACGCCTCGCAGGCGCAGTATGCGCAATCGCGCGAGTGGCTGGCGCGGGCCAGCGCGCAGGGCCATGCCGACGCCGCGGCCTGGCTGGGCCTGCATGCGCTGTATGGCTACGGCGCGACACCGGACTTCCCGGCCGCGCTGCGCGAACTCGAGGCCGCGGAGGCGCACGGTTCGGCCGAGGCCGCGTATCGCCTCGCGCTGCTGGGCTGGGGCGACCGCCTGGTCGCGCGCGATCCGCAGCGCATGGCGCAGCGGCTGGTCGCCGCCGCGCGCGGCGACCACGCGGCGGCGTTGCGCGGCCTGGCGCAGGTGCACGCGCGCTCCGGCCCCGCCGACCCGGAACGCGCGCGCGCCGGCGAATCCTGCCTGCGACGCGCGGCGGCGCTGGGCGATGCGGCCGCCCTGCACCTGCTGGCGGCGCGCTTCGCGCGCCATCGCGACCCGCGCCGGCGCGCCGAAGCGCCCGGCCTGTACGCCGCGGCCGCGAACCGCGGCCTGGCGCGCGCCGCGACCCGGATCGCGCCCGGCACGCGCGAGCTGCCATTCCGCGCGCCGCCGCCGGTCGAGTGGCCGCCGCCGCTGTTCGACGCCGGCCCGCCGGCGCAGGCAGCGCAACGGCACTGCGAGCGGCCGCTGATCGAGACCGTGGATGGATTCTTCGGCGACGAGGAATGCGAGTACCTGGTCGCGCTGGCCGAACCGTTCCAGCAGCGCTCGGTCACGGTTTCCGAGGAAGGCCGGCTGCAACCGCATCCCAACCGCAGCAGCAGCGACGCGCCGCTGTTCGGACCGCGCGAGGATTTCGGCGCGCGCTGGCTGCAGGCGCGCATGCTCGACTGGCTGCACGCGCCGCTGGCGCAAGGCGAGCACCTGGTCGTGCTGCGCTACCGCCCCGGCGAGGAGTATCGGCCGCACGTGGACTGGCTGCCGCCGGGTGCGCGCGGCAATGTCGCCGACGCCAGCCAGCCGGGCCAGCGCGTGCACACCGTGTTCGCGTACCTCGACGAGGTCGGCGCCGGCGGCGAGACCGACTTCCCGCGCGCACGCGTGCGGGTGTCGCCGCGGCGCGGCCGCATCGTCCACTTCACCAACCTGCTCGCCGACGGCACGCCCGACGAGGACACGCTGCACGCCGGCCTGCCGGTTCGCGCCGGCGAGAAATGGCTAGCCACCATCTGGACCCGCCAACGCCCCTACCGCGAGTACTGAGCACAGGATGTGCTCACCCCGGACAGGCCATGGATGGCCGTTGATCCGGGGTCCAGACGCATCGACATCCCGCTCACCCCGGACAGGCCATGGATGGCCGAAGATCCGGGGTCAGGTCTTGCCATACCGCGCGCCCCCATCGAAGGATCCGGGGTCAGGTCTTGCCATACCGCGCGCCCCCATCGATGGCCATTGATCCGGGGCCCAGACCCGGATCAGTAGACGACGAACTCCGCCGCGCACCCCCGGTCCACCCAAACCCCGCCGCGGTCGTAGCCCCAGGTCGACTGGAAGCGGCACGGCGACTTGCTGTACTGGGCGACCAGGTCGACGTCGCGCCGCACGGGCACCGGGCAATAGGTGTAGCGATAGTCGTTGGACTCGCACACCACGCGACCGCCCGCCGGCCCCTGTCGATAGCCCTTCGCGCCACCGTATGCCGGCGGCGGCGGATAGGCGCCAGGCGGCGCCGCGCGCTGGCGCGGATCTCCGCCATGGCCGTACCGTGGATCGCCGCCGTAGCCGCCGCCCAACTGGAACTCCGCGTCGCATCCGGCCGTGACCCAGATGCCGCGGCGGTCGTAGCCCCAGGTCTCGCCCTCGTAGCACGGATTGCGGCTGATCTGCCGCACCAGCGCCACGCCACCGCGCGTGTTCGCCGGACAGTAGTTGTCGCGGAACTCGCGCGACTCGCAGCGCAGGACCGCGCCGCCGTACTGCGCCCGGGCCGGCACCGGCAGCAGCCAGCCCAGCGCCAGCAGGAAGTACAGGCCAGACACTCGCATCGTTGACTCCGGGGCACGGTCGCCGCGGACTTTGCGCGGCGGACTCGACGACGCGCAGTCTAAGGGCGGGCGATGAATCGCGGGAGAACCCATCCGCGCCGGTGCCGCGGCCGGCGCCGGT
The DNA here is from genome assembly GCA_017997455.1 of Lysobacterales bacterium. GTDB lineage: Bacteria > Pseudomonadota > Gammaproteobacteria > Xanthomonadales > Ahniellaceae > JAGOEZ01. The sequence continues at coordinate 12,104 of JAGOEZ010000070.1, forward strand.
GACCACCGGTGACCGGCGGGACAGGCCCGGCGGTTGACCGTCCCGGGGGTGCTGCGTACACTTCGCGGCTCTTTACGGGCGGGCGGTTAGCTCAGCGGTAGAGCACTGCTTTCACACGGCAGGGGTCAGTGGTTCGATCCCACTACCGCCCACCAACCTTCGCGGCTTCGATCGCGGAGCGATCGAAGCCGCGAAGGTTGGTGGACGTCATGTCCCCACACCCCCGGCCGATCGCGGTGCGATCGGCCACCCCCTGACTCAGGGGGATTCGGTTGCAGGGGCATTCGCCTTCCGCTGGGGCGCTTGCAGCAACGCCGGTGTAGCTCAGTTGGTAGAGCAACGCATTCGTAATGCGTGGGTCGGGAGTTCGAGTCTCTTCACCGGCACCAA
>JAGOEZ010000257.1 GCA_017997455.1 Lysobacterales bacterium
GTCACCGTGACCCTGCCGGGCGCGGCGCCGAGCCAGCTCGAGACCGAGGTCACGCGCAAGGTCGAGGACGCGGTCGCCACCATCGAGGGCCTCAAGCGCTCGGTCTCGACCGTGAGCGAGGGCGTCTCGGTCACCGCGATCGAGTTCCGCCTCGAGGCCGACCTCAACGTCGTGCTCGACGAGGTGCGCGACGCCGTCACCCGCATCCGCATCGACCTGCCGCTCGACATCGAGGAGCCGGTGGTGGCGAAGGTCAACGTGGTCGGCGGCTCGCTGCTGACCTACGCGGTGCGCTCCGACCGCATGCGCACCGACGAGCTGTCGTGGTTCGTCGACGACGTGGTGGCCAAGGCGATGTACGGCATCCGCGGCGTCGGCTCGGTCTCGCGCGCCGGCGGCGTCGAACGCGAGGTGCGTATCGACCTCGATCCGCGCGCGCTGCAGTCGCTGGGCATCACCGCGGGCGAAGTCTCGCAGCAGTTGGCTCGGATCCAGCTCGAGCGGCCCGGCGGCCGCACCGAGTGGGCCGGCACGCAGCAGGTCGTGCGCACGGTCGGCACGGTGACCGATGCGCAGGCCCTGCGCGACTACCCGATCGCGCTGGCCGACGGCCGTTCGGTGCGGCTCTCCGCACTGGCCTCGGTGCGCGACGCGGCGGCCGAGCCGACCCAGATGGCGCTGCTCGACGGCAAGCCGGTGGTGGGCTTCTCGATCTCGCGCACGCGCGGCTCGAGCGAGATCGAGGTCGCCGAGGGCGTGCGCGCGGCGCTTGCGGCGCTCGAGCGCGAGAATCCCGGCATCGAGTTCGTGCTGGCCTGGTCGATGGTGGAGGAGGCCGAGAACTCCTACCAGTCCTCGATGACCATGCTGTGGGAGGGCGCCGCGCTGGCCCTGCTGGTGGTGTGGCTGTTCCTGCGCGACTGGCGCGCGACCTGGGTCTCGGCCATCGCGCTGCCGCTGTCGATCATCCCGACCTTCGCGGTCATGCACCTGTTCGGCTTCAGCCTCAACATCATCACCCTGCTCGCGCTCGCGGTGGTGGTCGGCATCCTGGTCGACGATGCGATCGTCGAGGTCGAGAACATCGTGCGGCACCTGGGCATGGGCAAGTCGCCGGAGCAGGCGGCGCTGGATGCGGCCAACGAGATCGGCGTGGCGGTGATCGCGACTTCGCTCACCCTGGCCGCGGTGTTCGTGCCGGTCGCCTTCATGCCTGGCATTCCCGGCAAGTTCTTCCGCGAGTTCGGCTGGACCGCGGCCACGGCGGTGCTGTTCTCGCTGCTGGTCGCGCGCCTGCTCACGCCGATGATGGCGGCGCGGCTGCTGCGCGCGCAGCCGCAGCCCGAGGGCGACGGCCGCCTCATGCGCTGGTACCTGGGCTGGGTCGACGCCGCGCTGCGCCATCGCACGCGCACGCTGTGGATCGCGTTCGGGTTGTTCCTGGGCTCGCTCGCGCTGGTGCCGTTCATCCCGGCCACCTTCATCCCGACTTCAGACCTCGGCCGCAGCAACCTCAACCTGGAGTTGCCGCCGGGGACGCGCATCGAGGAAACCATCGCGGTCGCCGAACAGGCGCGGCTGAGCCTGGCGGCAATGCCGGAACTGGCCCAGGTCTACACCCTGGTCGGCGGCTCGATCGACATCGGCGATCCCGGCAAGACCGGCATCGACGATTCGCGCAAGGCCACGCTGATCCTCGACTGGGGCGATGCGGGGGAACGCGCGCGCAGCCAGAAGGAACTCGAACGCGAGGTGCGCGCGAAGCTGGCCGGGCTGGCCGGCGTGCGGGTCGGCTTCATGTCCAGCGAGCCGGGCGAGCTCATGCAACTGGTGCTGGCCGGCGACGACCCGCGCGTGCTGGCCGCGGCGGGACAGGCGGTGGAGCGCGAGCTGCGCCAGCTCCCGGGCCTGGGCAGCATCTCCTCGACCGCGTCGCTGCTGCGCCCTGAAGTCGTGATCGAGCCGGACCCGGCGCGCGCGGCCGACCTCGGCGTGGCCACGACGGATATCGCCGAAGCCGCGCGCATCGCCACTGCCGGCGACTTCCGCCAGCGCCTGGCCAAGCTCAACCTGCCCGAACGCCAGGTGCCGATCCGGGTCGGCTTCGCCGATGACGCGCTGGCCGACCCGGCGCTGATCGGCAACCTGCTGGTCCCGGGCCGCGGTGGCCCGGTGCCGCTGATGTCGGTGGCCACGCTGCGCCTCGATTCGGGCCCGGCGCAGATCGACCGCTACCAGCGCCAGCGCAACATCACGCTCACCGCGGAACTCAACGGCCGCCCGCTGGGCGAGGTGATGGCCGAAGTCGAGGCGCTGGACTCGGTGCGAAACCTTCCGCCGGGCGTGACCTTCCTCAACACCGGCGACACGGAGGTCTTCGTCGAGCTCTTCGTCGGCTTCGCGCTGGCGATGGCCGCAGGCCTGGTGTGCATCTACGCGGTGCTGCTGCTGCTGTTCAACCACGCGCTGCAGCCGCTCACGATCCTGATCGCCGTGCCGCTGTGCGCCGGCGGCGCCTTCGGCGCCCTGCTGCTGACCCAGAACGCGCTGTCGCTGCCGGCCCTGATCGGGCTCCTGATGCTGATCGGCATCGCGACCAAGAATTCGATCCTGCTGGTCGACTACGCGGTCATCGCCGAGCAGGAGCACGGGTTGAACCAGCACGACGCGCTGGTCGACGCCTGCCGCAAGCGCGCGCGCCCGGTGATCATGACCACGCTGGCGATGACCGCGGGCATGCTGCCGGTGGCGCTGGGCTTCAGTTCCGACTCGAGCTTCCGCGCGCCGATGGCGATCGCGGTGATCGGCGGGCTGGCGACCTCGACCTTGCTCTCGCTGGTCGTGATCCCGGCCGCCTACACCGTGTTCGACGACCTCGGGATGTGGCTGCTGCGGCGCCGGCGCCACGTGCAGCCGGCGGCGACCAGCGCTTCGGGTTGATCAGCGAGGGGCGCCGGGCGCGACCGGGGCCAGCAGGCTGGCCACCGCCTCGGCGGCCTGCGCATCGGCGCCTGCGCGTAGCTCGGCGTGGATCCGCTCGAAGCGCGCCGACAATGCCGCGACGGCCGCCGGCTCGCGGAACCAGCGCAGCACCGCGTCGGCCAATGCCTGCGGCGTGCAGGCTTCCTGGACCAGTTCCGGCACCACGGTTTCGCCGGCCAGCACGTTGGGCAAGGCGTAGCGCTCGGTGCGCATGAGGCCGAAGGCGCGCACGATCCACGCCGTCAGCGCGGACACGCGATAGCCCACCACCATCGGCCGCTTGGCCAGCATCGCCTCCAGTGCCGCGGTGCCGGACGCGAGCAGGACCACGTCGGCCGCGACCATCGCGGCATG
>JAGOEZ010000002.1:0-10273 GCA_017997455.1 Lysobacterales bacterium
GCCGAAGGCGCGCCGCACCGGCGCGAGCAGGTCCCAGTGCGGACGAGCGAGGAAACGATCCGCGCGGCGCGACAGGCGCTGCCGCGCCGCCAGCAACGGGAGGTCGAAGGCGCGCCCGTTGTAGCTCACCAGCGTGTGCGCGGTCGGCACGCTGGCTTGCCATGCATCGATCCATGCGGCTTCCGCCGATGGCGCGGTCAACAGCCACTGCTCCAGCTCGAGGCGCTCGCCTTGCCAGCGTGCCAGCGCGAGCAGGAACACCAGCGTGCCACTGCCGCCGGCGAGGCCGGTGGTCTCGGTGTCGAGCAGCAACAGGGGTCCGTCCGCGGCGGCCGGCTCCCAGGGCAGGCGCGCGGGCGGCGCGGGCAACCCCGCCTGCGCCCAGCGGATGCAGCGCACGCCGCGCGCGACCTCGACCCCGGGCAACGCGCTTTCGGCGGCAATCCGCGCCGACTCGCGCACGCGCTGCGCGGCGCGCAGGGATTCCACGCGCGCGTTCCAGTCGAGCGCGGCCCCGGCCCCGGGCATCGCCTCGGCACCGGCAAGGCCGGCCTGCGCGCGCAGCAGGCGCAGGCGCGACGCCAGGCTGGCCGGGTCGAGGATCACGCGTCCGCGCAGGCCAGCAGTTCGAGCACGCGCGCGGCCGCGGCGCGCGGGGCGCGGCGCGCGTGCTCGTCGGACTCCAGCACCGGCCCCACGCAGGCCGGGCAACCACAGCGGCATTCGCAGGAACGCACCAGCGCCAGCGCGTCGCGCAGCAGCACCGCAGCGTCGCGGTACAGCGGCTCGGACATGCCGCTGCCGCCGGGATGGTTGTCGTACAGGAACACCGTGGGCTCGAAGCGACCGATCTGTTCCACCGCGAGCGCCTGGTCGCTGGCGTCGCGCAGGGCGCCGCGCCCCTTGGGGTCGACCGTGGCGCTCCATTCGCCCTGCCCGCTGCCCACTGCCTTGCCGATGTCGCGCGGCTCGGCCATGGCCCGCAGCACCGCCACCGTGTGCAGCGCATAGGCGGCGCCGAGGAATCCGTCCAGCGCCTCCCAGCGGCTGGCGAAGGCGCGTTCCAGCGCGCCCTCGCGCAGGCGCCACCACAGCGCGGAGGTGTGCAGTTCCTGGTCCGGCAGGTTGACCGGCCCGTAGCCGACGTTCTCGTGGCTGTAGTAGCGGATCTTCTTGTAGCCCGTGACCCGGCGCACGAGGTGGACCTCGCCGTGCGCGCACTCCGCGGCGGGCAAGGCGCCCGGCGTCGAGGCGCCGCTGCCCGCGACCTCGAAACGCTCGAGGATCTTGAGCTTCTGGTAGTCGATCGCGTCGGTGTAGTAGTCGGCATCGGTGCGGGTGACGAAGGCCTTGCGTCCCACCCAGTCGAGCTGCTCGACCTGCCACGGCCGGCTCTGCACCAGGTAGATCGCGCCCTCGTAGAGGGTCAGCGCGGCGCTCGAGTAGTCGACCTCCGCCAGCACCTCCTGCTTGCCCCCGGTGCGATCGATCACGACGAAGTTGCCGTCGGCAACCGCGCGCAGGCTGACGGCATTCGCCGGGTAGCTGTCCGCCACCCAGTGCCAGGCGTCGCCATCGGCGTGCAGCACGCCCTGCTCGGCGAGCAGGCCCAGCACGCCCGCAGGGTCGTGCGGGCCGTAGCGGTCGCCGGCGCGGAACGGCAGTTCGAAGGCCGCGCAGCGCACGTGGTCGACCAGGACCAGGAGCTGGTCGGCGGCGATGCGCGCGCATTCCGGCGAGGCGTCGAGGAAGAACTCCGGGTGTCGCACCAGGTACTGGTCGAGCGCGTCGGATCCCGCCACCAGCACGCCCAGCGCGTCGCGCTGGCGCCGGCCCGCGCGGCCGAGCCGCTGCCAGGTCGCGGCGACCGTGCCTGGATAGCCGTTGAGGATGCAGACATCGAGCATGCCGATGTCCATGCCCAGTTCCAGCGCCGAGGTGCTGACCACGCAATCGAGTTCGCCGGCGCGCAGCTTGCGTTCCGTCGCGCGCCGCTCCTGCGGCAGGTAACCGCCGCGGTAGGCCGCCACCCGCGCCGGCTTGCGCGGGTCGTGGTCGAAGACGTCCTTGAGGTACTTGGTCAGGACCTCGACCATGAGGCGTGATTGCGCGAACACGATGGTCTTGAGCCTGGCGCGGATCGCCGCGCGCGCGATGCGGGTCGACTGCGAGCGCGCCGAGGCGCGAATGCCGAGGTCGGCGTTGACCACCGGGGGATTCCACAGCAGGAGATGACGCCCGCCCTGCGGCGCGCCGCTGCGCGTGATCGCGCGGACCGGGGAACCGAGCAGGGCCTCGGCATGCTGCTGCGGGTTGCCGATGGTGGCCGAGCACAGGATGTAGCGCGGCGCCACGCCGTAGAAGGCGCAGATCCGGCGCAGGCGCCGCAGCACGTTGGCCACGTGCGAACCGAAGACGCCGCGGTAGCCGTGGACCTCGTCGATCACCACGAAGGCCAGGCTCTCGAAGAACTGCGCCCACTTCGTGTGGTGGGGCAGGATCGCCTGGTGCAGCATGTCCGGGTTGCTGACCACGATGTCGCCGCGGGTGCGCACCGCCTGGCGCGCGTCGCCCGGGGTGTCGCCGTCGAAGGTGTAGGCGCGCACGCCCAGTTCGCCGGCGCGGTTGAGTTCGGTCAACTCGGCAACCTGGTCCTGGGCCAGGGCCTTGGTCGGGAACAGGTACAGCGCCTTGGCCCCGCGCCGGCGCACGGCATCGAGTACCGGGAGGTTGTAGCAAAGCGTCTTGCCCGAGGCGGTGGGCGTCACCACCACCAGGTCCGCGCCTGCGGCAACCGCATCCCAGGCCTCGCGCTGGTGGGTGTAGGGCCGCTCCACCCCGCGCGCCTTCACCGCCTTGAGCAGCGCAGGATCCATGTCCTCGGGAAACGCCGCGTAGTGGCCAGGCTGTGCCGGCAGGTACGCGCTACCGGTGATCCGGCCGGGATAGCGCTGTCGCAGCCGTTCGGCCAGGCCAGCGGGATCGTGCGCTGCCGCTGCCCCAAGGGGCGACTCCTCCGTAGCGGAAACGACTGGCATTGCGCGCGCGGGCAGCATACGATGTTCCCCATTCGTTCTGGCGAGAGCTTATAGAACGCATGGAAAACGGACAAGGCAAGCGCCGTCCCCCGCCAAAGCGGAAGGAGAACGCGGCGGACCTGCGCCAGATGGACTTGTGGACCGGCGGTGCCCGGCCGGAGCCAGGCACGGATGCGGCCGTGCCCCATGCCGACAAGTTTTCGAGTATTTCGTCGCAAACCGATGAAATACCTAAGATTGATTCCAAGGCAAACCGGACACGACCGGCTGCCGCGATCCAGCCCAAGGTCAAGGTGACGGTCTCCAGCGGGCCGCGGCCTGGCGCTGGTTCCGCCGCCCGTTCCCTGCCCGCGCTGACCCGGCGCCAGCATGAGCTGCTGGACTACCTGCGGCGGCGCCAGGAGAACGGCGAGTTGCCGCCCTCGCTGACCACCATCTGCCGCGACCTCGGGCTGGTCTCCCGCGGCTCGCTGCACAAGCAGGTGGTGGCGCTGGTGCAGGCCGGCGTGGTCGAGGCGATGCATGGCAAGCAGCGCGGCGTGCGCCTGGCCGAGGCCGCCAACGACGAAGGTGTCGTGCCGCTGCTGGGGGCGATCGCGGCGGGTCGCCCGATCGAGGCGCTGGCCCGCGACGAAACCCTGCAGTTGCCGCCATGGCTGCGCCCCAGCGGCGATTGCTTCGCCCTGCGGGTGCGCGGCGACTCGATGCGCGATGCCGGCATCCTCGACGGCGACATCGTCGTGGTCGAGGCGCGCGGGCAGGCCCGCAACGGCGAGATGGTGGTCGCCTTGGTCGACCACCAGGAAGCGACCCTCAAGCGCATCGAACAGCGGCCAGGCGAGGTCCTGCTGCACGCGGAGAACGCGGCCTACCCGCCGCAGCGTTATGCCAGCGACCGGATCCAGATCCAGGGCGTGGTGGTGGCGTCCCTGCGCCGCTACTAAGGTGCGGGTCGACCGCCGGGCCATGAAGTGCCCGGCTCCGGGCCGGCGCCTGTCGCACGCAGGGCGCGCTCCTGCAAAGCCGGGCCTGTAGGAGCGCGCTCTGCGCGCGATGGGCTCTCCGCCCCAGCGCGAACCAGGCTCAGGCGACCACGCTGACCGCAGCAGCCTGCGAGCCCTTCGGCCCCTGGACCACCTCGAAGTTCACCTTCTGCCCCTGCTGCAAGGTGCGGAAACCCTGCGAATTGATCGCCGAGTAGTGCACGAAAATGTCCTCGGTGCCGTCCTCGGGCGCGATGAATCCGAAGCCCTTGGCGTCGTTGAACCACTTCACGGTACCAGTGCGCATTCCCACGAACCCTTCTGTGACCCCGGCAATGTGCATCGCGTGCCGTGCACGACCCGGTTCCCGGGGCATGGCGCGATGCAACATGAGTATGCCGAGGGCTCCCCGAACGACGCAAGATCGGGCCGGCCGCGGCGCCTCAGGGGCCCGGCTGGAGCAGCCGGCGGACTAGGCGCGGCACCTGCGCCGTCACCGCGCGCAGGTGGTCCTGGATCTCGTCCATGCTGATCGGCGCCAGGTGCTGGCCGACGCCATGTTCATTGCAGCCGGCTGCCCAGTTGGCGACCATCGCCAGGCACGCGTACTCGAGGCCCAGTTCGCGCGCGAGCGCGGCCTCGGGCAGGCTGGTCATGCCGACCACGTCGCAGCCGTCGCGCGCCATGCGCACGATCTCGGCGGTGGTTTCCAGGCGCGGCCCCTGGGTCACGCCGTGCACGCCTCCGTCGAGCACCGCGATGGATTCCGCGGCGGCGGCGGCGAGCAGGGCCGCGCGCAGGGATCCGGTGTAGGGCTCGCTGAGGTCGATGTGGACCACGGCTTCGCCTTCGGCGTCGCAATAGCTGGCGTGGCGGCCGTGGGTGTAGTCGATCGCCTGGTCGGGCACCAGCATCACGCGCGGCCCCATGCGCGGCGTGATCCCGCCCACGGCATTGACACCGACGACGCGCCGCGCGCCGAGCTCGCGCAGCGCCCACAGGTTGGCACGGTAGTTCACCCGGTGCGGCGCAATGCTGTGTCCTTCCCCGTGGCGGGCGAGGAAAGCGACCCGCGCCGGGCCGATGCGGCCGACCACGACCGGCCCCGACGGCTCGCCCCAGCGCGTGGCGACGGTCACGCGCTCGGCCGCCTCCAGTGCCGCGAGCTGGTACAGGCCGGTGCCGCCGATGACGGCCAGGTCGATGGACTGGGGCATGGGGCGCTCGGACCTCGATGTCGGTTGCGCCGGCAGGCCGGCATGGTGCGGGCGTGTCGCGCCCGCGCTCAGACGGCGTAGATCGCCGGCAGGTTGCGACCCTGTTCGTAATAGTCCATGCCGAAGCCGAACACGTAGCGATCCGGCACTTCGACCCCGACATAGTCGGCCTTGAGGCCGGGCAGGCAGCGGCCGTGCCGCTTCTCGCACAGGACCGCGACCCGCACGTCGCGCGCGCCCTGCATTTCGCAATGGGCGCGGATGGCGGAGATGGTGTGGCCCTCGTCGAGGATGTCGTCGACCAGCAACACGTCGCGCCCGGCCATCGGCACGCGCGGCTGGCGGAACCACTGCAGCGCGCCGCCCGAGGTGCTGCTGCGATAGCGGGTCGCGTGCAGGTAGTCGAACTCGAGGTCGACGCCGATCGCGAGCGCGAGCAGCGCCCCGGTGATCTGCCCGCCATGCATGACGGTGAGGAAGACCGGGCGACGGCCGGCGTAGTCACGGGTGATCTCGGCGCCCATGCGCTCGATCTCCGCGAGCAGGCGCTCGCGCGGGTGCACCAGGGTGGCGCGGGCCAGCACCTCGGACAAGGGATGCGCGTTCATGCCGCCTGCCCCAGGCCCAGCAGCCGCGCGGTGGCGGCATCGCGCTGCGGATTGTCGACCAGCGACTGCCAGGTCGGCGCGACCCGACCCTGCAGCGATTCCACCAGCAGGCGGCCGGCCGGCCGATGCCGTTCCGCCGCCTGCAGGGCCTCGGGCACCGCCTCGGGCAGGCAGGCCAGGACCAGGTCGCAACCGGCATCGACGTGGGCGTCGACCCGCGCGGCGATCGCGCCGGCCGGCGCCGCGGCCGCCATGCTGATGTCGTCGCCCATCACGATGCCGCCGAAGCCGAGGTCACGGCGCAGGATCTCGCCGATCCAGCGCCGCGAGTAGCCCGCCGGCTGCTTGTCGACGGCGGGCACGGTCACGTGCGCCATCATCACGGCGTCCGCGCCGGCGGCGATGGCATCGCGGAACGGCAGCCCGTCGCGTTCCAGGATCTGCGCCAGCGTGCGGCGGTCGATCGCATCCTCGAAATGGGTGTCCTCGACGAAGGAGCCGTGGCCGGGAAAGTGCTTGAGGGTGGCGGCCATGCCCGCCAGGTGCATGCCGCGCACGTACGCGCAGACCAGCTCGGAGACGATCGCAGGATCGGCGTGGAAGGCGCGCTCGCCGATCGCGCGGTTGCCGAGCCGCAGGTCGGCCACCGGCGCGAAGGAGAGGTCGATGCCGATCGCGCGCATCTCGCTCGCCATCAGCCAGGCATGCTCTTCGGCCAGCGCCACCGCGGCGCGATGGTCGCGCTCGTAGGCATCGCCGATCCGCGCCAGCGCGGGGAGCCGCGTGAATCCGTCCTGGAAGCGCTGCACCGGCCCGCCCTCCTGGTCCACCGCGAGCAGCAGCGGGCGCGGCGCGGCGGCGCGCAGTTCCTCGTTGAGGGCGCCGACCTGCGCGCGCGAGGCGAAGTTGCGCGCGAACAGGATCACCCCGCTCACCGCCGGATGCCGCAGCCACTCGCGTTCCGCCGGCGCCAGCGCGGTGCCGGAAATCCCGATCAAAAGCATGTCATTCCCCGGACGCCAGGGCGTCCTTGTCGGGCCAGCGCGAGTACGGCGTCGCGGCCAGGTTGAGATTGTAGTAGCGCGCCTCGTCCGTCACCTCGGCCCCGAGCCAGTGCGGCCGCGCGAAGGGCTCGTCCTCGGCGCCGAGCTCGATCTCCGCCACCACGAGGCCGGCATTCTCGCCCAGGAACTCGTCGATTTCCCAGACGTGCGGCGCGGAATCGACCCGGTGGCGCCATTTCTGCACCCGCTGCGGGCAGAAGGCCGCCAGCATCGCCTGCGCGTCCGCCAGCGGCAGCGGCTGCTCGAATTCCAGGCGCCGCGCGCCCAGCTCGCGTGACTTGATGTTGAGGAACGCCGCGTCGCCCTCGATCCGGACCCGCACCGAGCAGCGCTCGCCCCCCAGGTAGCCCTGCTCCATGCGCGTGCGGTCGCGCGCCTGCGCGCGCCACGCGTCGCTGGCCAGGAGGAACTTGCGTTCGATCTCGACGCCCATGGCGGCATTCTATGCGAGGGCGCGCGTTCAGGCGCGGTCGAAGACCGCGATCGACTCCACGTGGGCAGTGTGCGGGAACATGTCCATCACCCCGGCCGCACTGAGCACGAAGCCGCGCTCGCGCACCAGGATCCCCGCGTCGCGGGCGAGGCTGGCGGGATGGCACGAGACGTAGACGACCCGGCGCACCTCGCGCCGCGGCAGGTACGCCAGCACCTGCTCGGCACCGGCGCGCGGCGGATCGAGCAGCAGCAGGTCGTATCGCGCGTCCGCCCACGCCGAGCCACGGCCGTCGGCGAAAAGGTCCGCCGCGTGGTATTCGACGTTGCCGATGCCATTGCGGGCCGCGTTGTCGCGCGCCCGCGCGACCAGTCCGGCCTCGCCTTCGACCCCGACCACGCGCGCGGCGCGGCGCGCCAGCGGCAGGGTGAAGTTGCCCAGCCCGCAGAACAGGTCCAGCACCCGGTCGGCCGGTCCCGGCGCCAGCAGGTCCAGCGCATGGTCGACCATGCGCTCGTTCAACGTGGCATTGACCTGGACGAAGTCCAGCGGCCGGAACTCGAACCGGATGTCGTGCCGGGGCAGGCGGAACGAAAGCGCTGCGTCGGGCGGGTGCAGCGCCTGCACGCTGTCGAGCCCACCCGGCTGCAGGTAGATCGCCAGACCGCTGTCCCTTGCAAAGGCCACCAGTCGCTCGCGATCGGCATCCGTCAGCGGGCCCAGGTGCCGCAGCACCAGCGCAGCGAGCTCGTCGCCCACCGCGACCTCTATCTGCGGTATCTCGCGCCGCGCGTCCAGCGACTCGACCAGCAGCGCCAGCTCCTCGATGCGCCCGCCAACCGCCGGGTGCAGCACCTCGCAGCGCGCGATGTCGGCCACGAAGCGACCATCGACCTCGCGGAACCCGACCAGCACCCGGCCCTTCTTGTCGACCCGCTTCACGCTCAGGCGCGCGCGCCGTCGATAGCCCCAGGCCTCGCTGGCCAGCGGCGCCAACTCCCTGCCGGGACGCACATGGCCGATGCGCTCGAGGTTCTCCATCAGCGTGCGGGCCTTGGCCGCGATCTGCGCCGCGGGCGCCAGGTGCTGCAGGGCGCAGCCGCCGCAGGTGCCGAAATGCACGCAACGCGGCTCGACCCGATCCGGGCTGGCCGCGAGCACCGCGTCGACCCGCGCCTCGTCGTATTGACGATGCCGTGCCGTGCGCACCGCGCGCACGTGCTCGCCCGGCAGCGCACCGCGCACGAACACCGCCTTGCCCTCGTGGCGCGCGACCCCGCGGCCGTCATGGCTGAGGTCGGTGATGTCGAGTTCGTACGTCTGCATCGGGATCGCCGGGCGCCGGGTCGCCTATTCTGGCGCAGGACTTGGCAGCGTGCCGCCAATCCGGGCACGCTCGCATCCCATGGCGACACCCCGCGTGCTGGTGGTCGATGACGATGCGGTGGCGCGGCAGTACCTCGCCGAGGTGCTGCACGCGCTCGGCGCGCACGTCGACCTCGCCGACTCGGGCACCCGCGGCCACGCGCTGGCCACCGCCCACCCCTACGACCTGCTGGTGGTGGACCGCCGCTTGCCCGACATCGACGCGGCGGCGTGGCTGCAGGTCCTGCGCGCACAAACCGCCGCCCGCTCGCAGTCCGTGCCGGCGATTGTCCACAGTGCGGCGTTGCGCGCCGCCGACCGCGCCCGCCTCCTGGCCGCCGGCTACCTGGCGGCCTACGACAAGCCGATTCCGTGCGAATCGCTCGCGACGCAGCTCGGTGTCCCGGCGGCCACCGGGCGCAGCACGCCGGACAGCCGCGCGGATCGCGTGCGTGAGGCCACCGCTGCGCCAGTACTCGACGACGAGGCCGGCCTGCAAGCCTGCGGCACGCGCGAGATCCTCGATGGGCTGCGCCAATTGCTCCGCGCGGAACTCGCGCAGCATCGCCACGACCTGCTCGAGGCCGCCGCGCGCGACGATGGACCCTCGATCGCCGCCCTCGCCCACCGCCTGCATGGCGCCGCACGCTTTTGCGGCACCCCCGCGCTCGTGGCAGCCCTGCGGCAAATCGATTCCGGCACCGACGAGACGGTCGCCGCAACGCTGGGACCGGTCCTGGCCGCGATCGACACGCTCGTGGCCACGCTTGCACGGGTCCCCGACTAGCTCGCGACGGAGGCCGGGACCGACGGACAAGCACCTGCCCCCGAGTTCGTTCGGAGCGAGTCCGGGACTGCCGGTATCCGGGTGGAGGCGAGTTCCACTGAATGTCTGAGCCGCCACCCGGATGCCGGCAGTCCCGGACCCCGCACGACCACGGTGACATTGATGTCTACCGATCGCCGCCGTTGATTCACGGTGCAAGGGGCCCCTCCTTCGCACCGCTCCGAAGCGATCGTCAACGGGCGCCAAGCCCCTCCGTGGACGGCGCGCGCATCCGCCACGCATTGAGGTCGCGCCCTCCCAGGTGATGCCGCAGCACGGCGCGCATCAGGCGCCGCAGCTCCGCCAGGCCGGCGGCATCCGGGCAGGCGTCGCCCGCCAGTGCGAGCAGCGCGGCGCCGTGCACTGCTGGCGCCAGCGGTCGCGCCGACCATGCCAGCGGTCCGCGCTCGGGATCGTAGGAGTACGTCGCCCCGGGCTCGAGCTCGCGGCCATGCCCGGCCTCGAATTCGAGCTGCATGCCGTAGCCGAGCTCGCCCAGGACGTCGCGCTCGAAGCGCCGCAAGGTCCACGCCAGTCCGCCGCCGGCGGCGAGCTCGACGAGGCATTCGCCGTAGCGCTGGTGGATGCCGGGATGCGGATCGTGCCGCGCCAGCAGCCGCACCATCAGCTCGTTGAGGTACAGCGCCGACCACAGGGCGCGGCCCTGCAGCCGCACCGGCGTGGCCGTGGCCTCGGCAGCGACCAGCGTGCCGAGTTCACCCTGCCCGGTCCAGCCCAG
>JAGOEZ010000002.1:10373-46095 GCA_017997455.1 Lysobacterales bacterium
CGCTCGAGCCCGTCGCGCTTGAGCGCGCTGACCGGCACCAGCGCCGCGAAGGGATGGCGCCGCGCGAGTTCGGCCAGGCGCGGCAGCAGCCCGGTGCGGTCCTTGACCCGGTCGACCTTGTTGAGCACCAGCACCATCGGCAGTCCGGTGGCGGCGCAGGCCGAAAGCGCCGCGTCGTCCTCGGCCGTCCAGCGCGCGGCCTCGACCACCAGCGCGATCACGTTGGCGTCGCCGAGCGCGCCACGCGCGGTGCGGTTGAGGTACCGGTTGATCGCGCGCCCGGTGGGCTCGTGCAGGCCCGGCGTGTCGACGAACACCAGCTGCCCGCCGGCGACGGTATGCACGCCGAGGATGCGATGGCGCGTGGTCTGCGGCTTCGGCGCGACGATGCTGACCTTGTAGCCGACCAGCGCGTTGACCAGCGTGGACTTGCCCACGTTGGGGCGCCCGACGACCGCCACCAGACCGCAGCGGAACGGCGTCGCGCCAGGCCCGGCGGCGTTCATGCCGCGCCGGTCCTTTCCTGGTCGGCGATGCGCGCGAGCGCCAGTTGCGCCGCCTGCGTTTCGGCGGCACGCCGGCTCGCGCCCTCGCCGTCCGCGATCACGTCCAGCGCCGCCACCCGGCAGCGCACGAAGAAGGTCTTGTCGTGCTCGTCGCCGGCGGTGCCGGACAATTCGTAGGCCGGCAGCGCCAGCCCGCGCCCCTGCAGCAGTTCCTGCAGCTCGGTCTTGGGGTCCTTGGGCGCGTGCCCGGGCACCAGCGCGTCGAGCCGTCCCGCCAGCAGCGGCAGCAGCACGGCACGCGCGGCCGCCCAGCCGCCATCGAGGTAGACCGCGCCCAGCACGGCCTCGAAGGCATCGGCCAGGATCGAATCGCGGCGGAAGCCGCCGCTGCGCAACTCGCCCGGCCCCAACCGCATGGCGTCGCCCAGCGCGATGGCGCGCGCGAGTTCGGCCAGCGTGGCCTCGCGCACGAGGTCCGCGCGCAGGCGCGTCAGTTCGCCCTCGGTGGCGCGCGGGAAGCGCGCATACAGTTCCTCGCCCACGACCATGCCCAGCACCGCGTCGCCGAGGAACTCGAGGCGTTCGTTGTTGCGCCGCCCGGCGCTGCGATGGGTGAGCGCGGTCTCCAGCAACGCGGGGTCGCCGAAGGCATGCGCGAGTCGCGGCAACGCGGGGACCACGGCCGTCACGTCGCCTGCGGTCGCGGCAAGCGCCTTCAGTCGACGCTGCCCTGGCGGGTGAGGTCGACGGTCTTGTTGAAGCTGGCGATGTACTCGAGGTTGTAGACCAGCGGCCCGCGCACCTCGTACTTGACGTTGAGCTGGTTGCCGCCGCCCTGGCGGATCACGCGCACGTTGTTGGGCTTCACCGAGGTGACGTAGCTGATGTACATCTTGCGGTCGAGCGAATCCTTGATCTTCTCCACCGTCCAGGTCGACACGCCGGGTTCGGCCTGCACGCCCTTCATCGCCGAGACCACGCTGTAGTACTCGGAATAGACCGGGAACAGGCGCATCACCAGGAAGGCGAAGAACCCGACGATCATCAGGACCATCAGGAAGCCCAGCAGGGTGATGCCGCCTTGCGCCTTCAGGTTCCGCATAACGCCTCCGGGGTGTCCGCGACCGGTCGCGGCTGGCCAGACCATTCTATTTGATCACAGTCCCGAGGCGGCCGAAGTCGACGCCGCCGTCCTTGAAGTCCCAGTTCATCCAGATCACGAAGGCCTTGCCGACCAGGTTGGCCTCGGGAACGAGGCCCCAGACGCGGCCGTCGAGGCTGTTGGAGCGGTTGTCGCCCATCACGAGGAAATGCCCCTCGGAAACCCGCCATGAGCCCTCCGGGCCGCCGGCAAAGCCCGGTGGGGGTCCCAGCAGGATCTCGTGGTCGAGTTCGGGGAGCTTCTCGGTGACGCGGGTGTAGTTGACGTAGTCCTTGGAGCGGGTCGTGCCGGAGTAGCTGCCGTCGGGCAGCGTCGCGACCTGCATGCCGTTGACGTAGAGCGTGCGTCCCCGGTACGTGACCTCGTCGCCCGGCAGGCCGATCACGCGCTTGATGTAGTCGCTGCCCTTGGTCGGGTCGTTGGGCCCCATGCCCGGATAGCGGAACACCACCACGTCGCCGCGCGCCGGCTGGCCGACCGGGATCACCTTGGCGTTGGTGACCGGCACGCGCAGGCCGTAGGCGTACTTGTTGACCAGGATGAAGTCGCCGTCGAACAGCGTGGGCATCATCGAATCGGACGGGATCCGGAACGGCTCGGCCAGGAACGAGCGCACCATCAGCACGAGGAAGATCACCGGGAAGAACGAGCGGCAGTACTCGACCAGCACCGGCTCCTTGGCCTTGTCGCCGTGGACGCGCAGCCGCCGCGGCCGGAACAGCCAATGGTCGATCGCCCACACGATGCCGGTGAAGGCCGTCAGCGCCACCAGCAGGGCGGCGAAATCCAGGTCCAGGTTGCCCATCCGTTGCCCTCGCGCGCCGGGAGTCGCGGCGCCTTACTTGTCGTTGAGCTGCAGCACCGCCAGGAACGCTTCCTGCGGGATCTCGACGCGGCCGATCTGCTTCATGCGCTTCTTGCCTTCCTTCTGCTTCTCCAGCAGCTTGCGCTTGCGCGACACGTCGCCGCCGTAGCACTTGGCCAGCACGTTCTTGCGCAGGGCCTTGACCGTCGAGCGCGCGATGATCTGCGCCCCGACCGCGGCCTGGATCGCGACGTCGAACTGCTGGCGCGGGATCAGTTCGCGCATCTTCTCGACCAGTTCGCGCCCGCGCCGGTCGGCCACGCTGCGATGCACGATCAGGCTCAGCGAGTCGACCTTGTCGCCGTTGACCAGGATGTCCAGGCGCACGAAGGGACCGGCCTCGAAGCGCACGAAATGGTAGTCCAGCGACGCGTAGCCGCGGCTCACGCTCTTGAGGCGGTCGAAGAAATCCAGCACCACCTCCGCCAGCGGCAGCTCGTAGCTGATCTGGACCTGGCTGCCGAGGTACTGGATCGAGCGCTGCACGCCGCGCTTCTCCTCGCACAGCTTGATCACGCTGCCGATGTGGTCCGGCGGCGTGAGGATGTTGGCGAGGATGATCGGCTCGCGGATCTCCTCGATCCGCGACACGTTGGGCAGCTTGGAGGGGTTCTCCAGCGCGGTCACGGTGCCGTCGACCTCCACCACCTCGTAGACCACGGTCGGCGCCGTGGTCACCAGGTCGAGGTCGTACTCGCGCTCGAGGCGCTCCTGCACGATGTCCATGTGCAGCAGGCCGAGGAAGCCGCAGCGGAAGCCGAAGCCCATCGCCTCGGAATTCTCAGGATCGAAGCGCAGCGCGGCATCGTTGAGCTTGAGCTTGTCGAGCGCCTCGCGCAGCGCCGTGTAGTCGTCGGCCACCACCGGGAACAGGCCGGCGAAGACCCGCGGCTGCACTTCCTGGAAGCCGGGCAGCGCCTCGGCCGCCGGGCTGCCGGCGAGGGTGATGGTGTCGCCCACGGGCGCGCCGTGGACCTCCTTGATCGAGGCGCAGACGAAACCGACCTCGCCCGGGCCGAGGCGCTCCTTGAGCAGGCGCTTGGGCGTGAACACGCCGACCTGGTCGACTTCGTGCGCGCGCCCGGTCGACATCACCAGGATCTTGTCCTTGCGCTTGATCTCGCCCTGCATGACCCGCACCAGCGAGACCACGCCGAGGTAGTTGTCGAACCAGGAATCGATGATCAGCGCCTGCAGGCGTTCGGTGTCGCGCGGCTTGGGCGCCGGGATCCGCGCCACGATGGCCTCGAGCACCGCGCGCACGTTGAGGCCGGTCTTGGCGCTGATCTCGATCGCGTCGGTGGCGTCGATGCCGATGACCGCCTCGATCTCCTTCTTGACCTTGGGCGGGTCGGCGGTCGGCAGGTCGATCTTGTTGAGGACCGGGATCACCTCGAGGCCCATCTCGACCGCGGTGTAGCAGTTGGCGACCGATTGCGCCTCCACGCCCTGGGCGGCATCGACCACCAGCAGCGCGCCCTCGCAGGCCGCCAGCGAGCGGCTCACCTCGTAGGAGAAATCGACGTGCCCCGGCGTGTCGATGAAATTGAGCATGTAGGTGCGGCCGTCCAGCGCCGTGTACGGCAGCGACACGCTCTGCGCCTTGATCGTGATCCCGCGCTCGCGCTCGATCGGGTTGGAGTCCAGCACCTGGTCCTCCATCTCGCGCGCCTCGAGGCCGCCGCACAGCTGGATGATGCGGTCGGCGAGCGTGGACTTGCCGTGGTCCACGTGGGCGATGATGGAGAAGTTGCGGATGTGGTCCATGGACAGGGGCCGGCGCGGCCGGCCGTTGCGGCCGCCGTCGTCAAAAGACCGGGATTATCGCAGATCGGCCGGCGCCCCGCTGCGGACGCGGGGCGACCGGCACCGGGCGGCGCGTGCCGCCCGGCACCCTGGGCTCAATCGGCCGGCGGCAGGCGCAGGGCCAGGAAACTGCTGGCGTCGCCGCGGCGCACCAGCAGCATGACCGACTGGCCCGGCTTGGCGGCGCCGGCCTGGGCCTGGAAGGCCGCCGCCGTGCCCACGCGCACCCGCCCGACCATCAGGATCACGTCGCCGGGTTGCAATCCGGCCCGCGCGGCGACCGCGCCGCTGACATCCTCGACCAGCACGCCCTCGTCGGCGCCGAGGCCCAGTTCCTCGCGCTCGTCGGCGCTGAGGTCGCGCACGCCGATGCCGAGCGGATTGGTGGCTTCGGCGACTTCGGGCCGGGCCGCTTCGGGCTCGCCGTCCTCGGGCGGCAACTCGCCGACCGTGACCGGCAGGTCGAGGGTCTTGCCGTCGCGCCACACCCGCAGCGTGGCACGCGAGCCCGGCGCGGTGGCGCCGACCAGCGGCGGCAATTCGTTGGAATCCGAGACCTCGGCGCCGTTCCAGCCCAGGATCACGTCCTGGACCTTGACCCCGGCGCGTTCCGCCGCCGAACCCGGCACCACCTGCGCCACCAGCGCCCCGCCGATCTTCGGCAGGCCCAGGGCCTCGGCGGTGTCGCGGTCGATGCGCTGGATCTGCACCCCGATCGATCCGCGGCTGACCTTGCCCTTGGTGCGCAATTGCTCGGCGACCGAACGCGCGACCTCGATCGGGATCGCGAAGGACACGCCGATCGAGCCGCCGGTGTTGGAGAAGATCTGCGAGTTGATCCCGACCACCTCGCCCTGGAGGTTGAACAGCGGCCCGCCGGAGTTGCCGCGGTTGATCGCGACGTCGGTCTGGATGAAGGGCACGTAGCGCTGGTCGGGATTGATGGTGCGCCCGACCGCGCTGACGATGCCGGCGGTGACGGTGAAATCGAGCCCGAAGGGCGAGCCGATCGCGACCACCCACTGGCCGGGCTTGAGCGCCTTCGACTCGCCGAGCACAAGCACCGGCAGGTCGCTCGCCTCGACCTTGAGCAGGGCCACGTCGGTGGCGGCATCGGAGCCGATGACCTTGGCGGTGAACTCGCGCCGGTCCTTGAGCCGGACCACGACCTCGGTCGCGCCATCGACGACGTGGTGGTTGGTCAGGAGGTAACCGTCGCGCGAGATCACGAAGCCCGAGCCGCCCGAGATGCTGTCCGGCCGGCGGCCGTCGAGTCCGCGGTGCGGATTGCGCGGATCGTTGGGATCGCCGAAGAAGCGCCGGAACAACTCCGGCATGTCCTCGCCATACAGCTCCGACAGCTCCTCCGCGTCGCCGCCGCTCTTGCGCGCGGTGATGTTGACCACCGCCGGCGCGTTGGCCTCCACCAGCCCGGTGAAGTCCGGAAGCTGGGCCCGGGCCGGGGCGGCCAGCAGGCAGGCCAGGGCGAACATGGCGGCAGTCAGTGAATTCGGAACGCGCATCGGTATCGGCCCTGGCTGGAATGGAAATCGGTATGGGGCCGCGCAGGTGCAGCGGCAAGTCCTAGCTTGGGGTCGCGCCTGCAGGGACACAAGGGCCGCGCGACACGGCCCCTCAGTCCGGGGGCGTGGCCACGGAACGAGCGATGCGCTCCACCGTCGCCGGCGGCACGTCGCCCACCACCACGACCTGGTGCTGGTCCAGCGTGCGCCCGTAGACGCTGAGCGCGCCGCGGCGGTGGCTGCCGACCGGCGCGTTTCCGAGCGGTTCGACGTACACCGAGACGCTCGCCAGCCCGTCCGAATACAACAGGTGCTGCGCGCCCGGCGCGGAATCGGCGGCGCGCCCCACGAGGCGGAAGCCCGCAGGCAGGTCGCCCACGGTCCAGCCGGCGTCGTCCGCAGCCTCCGCTGCCGCGGCCGCTTGCGCCGCGACCGGCACCGGCGCGGCGTTCGCGGCCGCCGGCTGCAGCACCAGGTCCACGAACATGATCTGCTCCACCGCGGCGCCCGTGGGTCCGACCAGGGTCGAGCCCAGGAGCATGCCGCTTTGCGGCTCGATCCACAGGCGGTAGCCATAGCGGGCCGCGTCGCGCGGGCGCGCGTCGAGGACCAGCGCGTCGTGCCCGGCGACGCGGTCGCGCCCGACCACGGCGATGAGATACGGCGACTCCGGATCGGCCAGGCGCTGCAGGTCGGGTGCCGGCAGGGCGACGCGGCCGGCCTCGGCCAGCGTCATCGATCCGCCGCCCACCGTGCAACGCGTGCCGCTGGCGTCGCGCACCAGTTCGCGCCGTTCGCCGGTCAGCGCCACCAGCCGCTCGACGCTGCCCTCGGGCCCCACGCTGCGGGTGACGCGCATCGCGTCGAGGCGGCCGTCGTGGAGGTACACGAAAGTACCCTGGTACTGCAGGTTGCCGAAGGCCGCCGCCGCGCGCTGCAGGAGGCTGGCGGGATCATCGGCCGCGTGCGCCGCGAACGCGGCGCACAGGGCCCACGCCACCACGGCCAGCCGTCGCGGGAACCGCATCAACGCGGAACGGTGGCAGCGGCCGCGGCCGCCGGCCGGGCCTGGCCCGGCCCGGCGACCACATAGACGTAAGGCACGAAGCCGCCGCGCGCCGCGCCAGTAGCCGCGCCGCCATGGCGCAGGAGGTAACTCTCGAACTGCGGGTCGACCGGGGTGCTGGATGGCAACACCGGACCGAGGTCGGCGACCGGCTGCGCCAGGATCGGGGTGGCGAGGTCGTCGGCGCGCAAGGCCGAGGTCTGGGCCAGCGTTGCCACCGGCGGCGCCGGCACGGTCGCCGGCTGGATCACGTACAGCGCCAGCGCGGCGACGCCGGCCGCGACCGCCGCGCCCAGCGCGGGACGCAGCCAGCGCTGGCCCGCGGCGGGGCCGGCTTCGACCGCCACCCGCGCCATCACCGCATCGGCAAAACCGGGGTCGACCAGCGCGGCAGGCTGCCGCAGCAGGCAGGCGCGGACCACGTGCCAGCGCGCCCAGCGCCGGCGCAGGGCGCCATCGGCGGCGGCGCTGCGCAGGATGAAGCGCAGTTCGTCGCGGCCGAGTTCGCCGTCCGCGAGCGCGGAGAGCGTTTCGAGCTTGGAATCGGGGGTGCTCATGTGCGGTCGTCTTCGCTCAGTAGGGGCCTCAGCTGCTCGTCGATCGCCTCGCGGGCGCGGAAGATGCGCGAGCGCACGGTGCCGATCGGGCAGTTCATCGTTTCCGCGATTTCCTCGTAGCTCAGGCCGTCCACCTCGCGGAGGGTGATCGCCTGTCGCAATTCATCCGGCAACGCATCCACGGCCCGGGTCACGGTGCGCTCGATCTCCTGGCGCAACAGCTCGCGCTCGGGCGTGGAACCGTCCTTGAGCCGCACCGCGGCATCGAGGTGCTCCGCATCCTCGACCTGCACGTCCTCGGTCGGTGGCCGGCGTCCCTGCGAGACCAGCCAGTTCTTGGCCGTGTTGATCGCGATCTTGTACAGCCACGTATAGAAGGCGCTGTCGCCGCGAAAGTTCCCGATCGCCCGATACGCCCGCACGAAGCTCTCCTGCGCCACGTCCTGGCACTCGGACCAGTCGCCGACGTAGCGCGAGATCACGCTGGTCAGCTTGTGCTGGTACTTGCGCACGAGCAGGTCGAAGGCGCCCTTTTCGCCCGCCTGCACGCGCCGGACCAGCGCCTGATCGAGTTCGTTGTCGCTCATGCGGGCCTTGCGCCTCCCTGTCGCCCGACCCGGTCATGTCGCCGCCCCCGCCGCCGTCCAGGCATCGGGGGCCGCTTCCATGGACCGCGCCGCGGGCGAAAAGTTCGCCGCTTCAGGAGTTTGCCGCCAGCAGCCGCTCGCGCTCGGCCATCATGTTCTCGAAACTGGCGGCCGGCAGCGGGCGGCAGAACAGGTATCCCTGCAGGTCCTCGCAGCCGTGCTCGCGCAGGAACAGCAGGTGCTCCTCGTACTCAACGCCCTCGGCCACCACGCTGCGACCGAGGTTGTGCGCCATGTGGATGGTCGCGCGGACGATCGCCTCGTCGTCGGGATCGACGCCGATGTTGCGCACGAACACCTGGTCGATCTTGATCCGGTCGGCCGGGAAACGGCGGATGTAGTCGAGCGAGGACTGGCCGGTGCCGAAGTCGTCGATCGCGATCGAACAGCCCAGGGTGCGGATCGCCTGCAGGGTCTCGAGCAGGTTCGGGATCGACTTCACGTTGAGGCTCTCGGTGACCTCGAGCTCGAGGTATTTCGCCTCGAGGCCGAAGTCGTCGAGCGCGCGCTGCACGACCTCGACCAGGTTGGGCTGGCGCAACTGCAAGGGCGAAAGATTGACGCTGATCCGCAGCGGCATCTCGAAGCGCACGTGCCACGCGCGGGCCTGCTGCACGGCCTGGCGCAGGACCCACTCGCCGATCGAGAGGATCAGGCCGGTCTCCTCGGCCAGCGGGATGAAGAACCCGGGACTGATCATGCCGAGTTCGGGATGCTCCCAGCGGACCAGCGCCTCCATGCCCACGATGTCCTCGGTCTCGGTGCAGACCTGCGGCTGGTAGTAGACCCGCAACTCGCCGTTGCGCTCGGCCTGGCGCAGCTTGGCCTCGAGCGCGAGGCGCTGCTGGTGTGACTCCTCGGGCACCGCGACGTAGGCCTGCCAGGTGTTGCGGCCGATGCCCTTGGCGCTGTACATCGCCACGTCCGCGTGCTGCAGCATCTTGTCGGCCGAGCTGGCGTCGTCGGGATAGAAGCTGATGCCGATGCTGGCGGTGATGTGCAGCTCGCGGCCGTCGGAGAGCGTCAGCGCCGCTTCCAGCACGCGGCAGATCTTCTCGGCGATGCGCAGCACGTCGTCGCGCTGGACGATGTGGCGCAGGATCAGGGTGAACTCGTCGCCGGCGTAGCGCGCCACCGTGTCGGAGCCGCGCAGCGCGGCGCGCAGGCGCTTGGCCGCCGCCACCAGCACCTCGTCGCCGACGCCGTGGCCGAGGCTGTCGTTGATGGTCTTGAAGCGGTCGAGGTCGACGAACAGGACCGCGAACATCTCGCCGGTGCGTTGCGCTTCCTTGATCGTGGTTTCGAGGCGGTCGTTGAACAGCAGCCGGTTGGGCATCCCGGTAAGCGAATCCTGCAGGCCCTTGGCCCGGCCCTGCTCGCGCGCGCGATCGAGCTCGAGCTCCATCGAGATGCGCCCGGCGGCGACCTCGAGCACCTCGCGCAGCCCGGTGACGCCGGTCCACGGCCGCGTGCTGGCGACCACCAGCGCGCCGACCGGGTCCTGGCGCTCGTCATGCAACGGCACCGCCGCGATCGCCGCGAGGCCGAGCGCCGCCACCGAGCGGTCGGCCGCGAACACGCGTTGCGCGGCCTCGGTCACGATCACCGGTTCGCCCGATTCCAGGCGCCGCAACAGTTCGCTCCAGTCCACCGTCGGCGACGGCATCGGCGATCCCGCGACATGCAGCAGCAGTTCGTTGGCGCCGCCCTGTTCGGGTCGCGCGCCGAGGACCCAGACATGGTCGGGGCGCAGCCAGTCGGCCAGCAGGCGCACGGCGCGGCGGATGGTCTCGCCTTCGCGCAGGGCGCCGATCGCGGCCGCGACGTGCAGCGCCTCGCCCAGGCCCTGGGCGTCGCTGGCGTCTCGATAGCTGGTCAGGCACAGCAGGTCGCGGCCGCGCGCGACCAGCCGCGCGTGCGCCTCGACCCAGTAGCGCGACCCGTCGGCGCGCGCGCGCAGGCAGCGATAGCGAACCCGGCCCTCGCGCCGCAGGCGCTGGCGCAGGGCTTCGCGCGCGGCCGCGTCATGGGTGTGGTCGAGGGTGTCGAAGGGCGTGCCGACCAGCTGCGCCCGCGGGATGCCGGTGCGCTGTTCCAGCGCGCCGTTGGCGTCGAGGATCTGCCCGG
Organism: Lysobacterales bacterium; assembly: GCA_017997455.1. Classification (GTDB taxonomy): domain Bacteria; phylum Pseudomonadota; class Gammaproteobacteria; order Xanthomonadales; family Ahniellaceae; genus JAGOEZ01. Next base: position 20,633 of record JAGOEZ010000002.1, read on the forward strand.
TCGTCCACGACGACAGCACCAGCTCGTCCGGGTGGCCGTCGAAGGCCAGGTGGAAGTCCTGGCCCTCGAAGCCCGGTTCAGTCGCCGCCGGCGCGCCAGCCGGGACGCTCGCGACCGGCTCGGCCGGCGCCGGCGCCGGTGCGCGACCCGCGGCCAGCACCTGCTGGATGCGCGCCAGCGCCTCCGCGCCGATGACCGGCGTGCGGATCCAGTCCGACACCAGGTCGGGCGCGTGCATCCAGCCCCAGCGCCGCTCGAGGTCCTCGGCCGAGGCGATGCCGATCACCGGCAGCTTGCGCCCGGTCTGTTGCGCGATCTCGGCGCGGAACGCCAGCGCCTCGCGCGCGTCGCCCTGGAACTCGAGCAGGATCGCGTCCAGGCGCGGGTCCTGGCGCAGGAAGGCATGGGCCTGGGCGAAGTCCTTGGCGGTGTAGATCGCGTCGAATTCGTAGGCGTCGAGGGTTTCGAACAGCGCACGCCGGTCGTCGCGGTTCATGACCACGATCAGGACCGCGCCGCGCAGGGCTTCACTGGCCATGCTCAGGCCAGCCAGCGACCATCGCGCAGGCGCAGGCGGCGGCCGCCACCGGGATCGTCGACGATGCGGTCGAGCAGCTCGTCGACGCCTTCGGTGAAAGTCACCCGGGTGTCGATCAGCACGATCTTGCGCACGTTGCCTCCGCCCTTGCCGCGCCCGATGGTGCGCAACTGCGCCAGCACCTGGTTGCGCGCGGCGGCAAAACGCAGGGTCCCGCCCAGGTGCAGGAACAGGTAGACGCCGAATTGCGGGCTGGACTGGATGTAGCGCAGCGCGTCCGGCAGGCGGATCGAACCCGGCACGCTGACGTCGCGCTCGCGCAGGCTGGTGATGCCCTCGCCCTCGGTCCACGCGTAGATCGAACTGCCGCTGCGCACCGCGTACTGGCGGAATTGCGCCAGCACCTCGTCACCGCGCGCGGTATCGATCGCCAGCAGGTTGCGTGGACTGCCGACGATGCGGTCCACCAGCTGCGGCGTCACGAACAATGCGGCGATCTCGCCCGTTGCGGCCTTGGGTGTCCCGACTTCCATCATCCAAACATAGCCTTGCGCCAACTTCCTTGCCAGAAGCATAGCTCGACCGGGGGTGCTAGGCTTCGCGGCCCGTCGCCCGTGCCGCGAGGACTCCAGCATGTTCGAGGGACTGCGCTTCAAGCACTGGCGTCATGAACTGGGCGCCGACGGCATCCTGATCCTGACCCTGGACCGGGCCGGGGAGTCGGCCAACAGCCTCAGCCGCGAGGTCCTGGAGGAGCTCGGCCGGCTGGTCGAGCGGATCGGGATCGAGCCACCCAAGGGCGTGGTGATCCGTTCCGGCAAGTCCGGGAGCTTCGTGGTCGGGGCCGACCTGCGCGAATTCGAGCAGTTCGCGGCCCAGGGCCAGGTGCTGGAGTCGATCGAGCGCGGGCACCGCGTCTACGACGCCCTGGCGGCGCTGCGCTGCCCGACCGTGGCGGCGATCCATGGCGCCTGCATGGGCGGCGGCACCGAACTCGGCCTCGCCTGCCGCTGGCGCGTGGCCACCCGCGACCCGAAGACCCGCATCGGCCTGCCCGAGGTCAAGCTCGGGATCATGCCCGGCTGGGGCGGCACCTCGCGCCTGCCGCACCTCGTCGGCGCGCCCAAGGCCTTCGACCTGATGCTGACCGGGCGCGCGCTCGGCGCCAGCGCCGCGCGCGCCCTCGGTTACCTGGACGCGGTCTGCGACGAAGCCGAATTGCTCGACGCCGCCAAGCGCCTGGTGGCGCGCCGCCCGGCGCGCCCGCTGGCGCAGCGCACGCTGGCTTGGGCCACCAACACCTGGCCGGTGCGCCAGGTACTGGCGCCGATGATCCGCGGACAGACCGCGGCCAAGGCCGACCCGAAGCAATATCCCGCGCCCTTCGCGATGATCGAGCTGTGGCGTCGCCACGGCGGCAGCGTGGGCGCGATGCTGCGCGCCGAGCCGCGCGCGGTGGCCAGGCTCGCGGCCACGCCCACCGCGCGCAACCTGGTGCGGGTGTACTTCCTGCAGGAAGCGCTCAAGTCCGCGGGCAAGGGCGAACACGGCGTGCGCCACGTCCACGTGGTCGGCGCCGGCGTGATGGGCGGCGACATCGCGGCGTGGTGCGCGCTGCAGGGATTCACCGTGAGCCTGCAGGACCGCGAACTCAAGTACGTGCAGCCGGCGCTGGATCGCGCCGCCGATCTGTTCACCCGCCGCCTGAAAGTCGAGCCGAAGATCGGCGAGGCCAGGGCGCGCCTGGTCGCCGACGTCGAGGGCGCGAAGGTGCCCGAGGCCGACCTCGTGATCGAGGCGATCTTCGAGAATACCGAGGCCAAGCAGGCGCTCTACGCCAGCCTCGAGCCGCGGCTCAAGCCCGGCGCAATGCTCGCCACCAACACCTCGAGCATTCCGCTGGCCACGCTGGCGGAAAAGCTGGCGGACAGATCGCGCTTCGTCGGCCTGCACTATTTCAACCCGGTCGCGCTGATGCCGCTGGTCGAGATCGTGCGCCAGCCCGAACTGGCGCCGGAAGTCGAACGGCGCCTGCTGGCCTTCGCGCGCGCGATCGACAAGCTGCCGGTGCCGGTGGCGCCCTCGCCGGGCTTCCTGGTCAACCGGATATTGATGCCCTACCTGCTCGAGGCCATGACCGCCTGGAACGAGGGCGTGCCGGGTCCCGTGATCGACCGCGCGGCGAAGAAGTTCGGCATGCCGATGGGGCCGATCGAACTGGCCGACACCATCGGCCTCGACGTGGCGGCATCGGTAGGCAGGATCCTCGCGCCATTCCTGGGCCTCGAGATCCCCAAGGGCCTGGAGTCGCTGCTGGCCAATGGCAAGCGCGGCAAGAAGGACGGCCAGGGCCTCTACACCTGGGTCGAGGGCAAGGCGCAGAAGCCCGAGGTGCCGAAGGACTTCGCGGTGCCCGGCGACCTGGGCGACCGCCTGGTGCTGCCGATGATCAACGAAGCGGTGGCCTGCCTGGCCGAAGGCGTGGTCACGACCGAGGAGCAGCTCGACGCCGGCGTGATCTTCGGCACCGGCTTCGCGCCCTTCCGCGGCGGACCGATCCAGTTCGTTCGCGACACCGGTGCGGCGGCGCTCATGGCGCGCCTCGACGCGCTGGCGGCCAAGTACGGCCCGCGCTTCAAGCCCAAGGCCGGCTGGGACCGCTTCGGCTGAGTGGATTCAGGCCGCGGCTGCAGCCTGCACGGCTTCCGTCACGACTGTCGCGGCCGTCGCGCCGAACCAAGCCAGGCTACCGGCGAGCGCCGCAGTCTCGCCCACCACGAGCAAAGCCGGCGAGCGGATCGACGCCTCGCGCGTAATCGCGGCGAGCGCGTCCAGCGTCCCCGTGACGACGCGTTGCTCCGGCCGCGTGCCGTTCTCGATCCATGCCACCGGCGTGCTGCGGGCGCGACCGTGGCGCAGCAGCGCGGATTGCAGTTCAGCCGCGCGCCCGACGCCCATGTAGAAGACCACGGTATGCCGCGCACGCGCGAGCCGGGTCCAGTCCAGCGTGTCGAGCGAGTCCTTGCAATGCGCGGTGACCAGTTCCACCGATTGCGCCAGGTCGCGATGCGTCAGGGGAATGCCGGCATAGGCGGCGCAGCCCAGCGCCGCCGTGATGCCGGGGACGACTTCGTAGTCGATCGCATTCTCGCGCAGCCAGGCGATCTCCTCGCCGCCGCGCCCGAACACGAAGGGGTCGCCGCCCTTGAGCCGGACCACGCGTTGTCCGGCCCGCGCGCGCTCTACCATCAGTTCGTTGATCCGCGACTGCGCCACGCACGGTCCACCGGCTTCCTTGCCGACCGCGATGCGTTCGGCGTCGCGACGCACGAGGGCCAGCACGCCATCCGGCACGAGCTGGTCATGCAGCACCACGTCAGCCGCTTGCAGGCGCCGCAGCGCGTGCAGCGTGAGCAGTCCCGGATCTCCCGGTCCCGCGCCGACCAGTGCCACCGAACCTGCCTGCGGCACGACCCCGGCGTGCAGCGCGTGGCGCAGGCTCGCTTCCGCGGCGGCCGGACGCGCGGCACGAACCGCGGAAGCGACCGGGCCATCGAGCAGCCAGTGGTAGAAGCGGCGCCGCGCCGCCGGCTCGCGATGGCGCTGCCGGATCGCGGCGCGGAAGCGCCGGGCCAGCTCCGCCACGCCGCCCCAGCCCGCGTCGAGCACCTGTTCGATTTCGCCGCGCAGGCGCGCGGCCAGGGCCGGCGCCACGCCGCCGGTACCGATCGCGATCGCGAGCGGCCCGCGGCGGACCAGGGCGGGCAGGATCGCGCTCGAACGGGCCGCGTCGTCGACCACGTTCACCCACAGCCCGCGCGCGGCGGCGGCCGCCGACACCTGCGCGTTGACGCGCGCATCGTCGGTGGCGGCGATCACGAAACTGCAGCCATCCAGCAGCGCCGGATCGAAGGCCTGCGCCACGTGGCGCACGCGCGCCCGGGCGATGTGCCGGCGCAGGCGCGCGTCGACCCGGGCGCCGGCGACGCGCACCGCCGCGCCGGCATCGAGCAATCCCTCGACCTTGCGCGCAGCGACCGCGCCGGCGCCGACGACCAGCACGTCGCGTCCGCGCAGGTCGACGAACACGGGGTAATAGGACACGGGTTCCATGGCGGGGATGTCGACGCGCATGGCACACGCTAGCGTCGCCACGGCGGCGGCAGAAATGACGCCTGGAACGGTCGATATGCCCCTGCGCCATATCGGTGCAGGCTCGTTGGACATGTCCAATCGGCTGCGCTAGCGTCGAATGCGAATGGCGCCACCGGCGTGGCGTCCTCGTGGCCCTGGAGCATCACCATGAAGCTGCGCGAGTTCGCGATGCATGCGTCGATGTGTAGCCGCCGTTGCCGTGCACGGCCCGCCACCCATCGACCACGCCCATCGCCGCCTCGAACGCCATGACCCTCAGCCAGCTCCGCTACCTCGTCGCCATCGCCGACGCCAACCTCAACATCACGCTCGCGGCGCAACGCGTGCACGCCACGCAGCCCGGGCTCTCGAAGCAGCTCAAGCAACTCGAGGACGAGCTCGGGCTGCAGCTCTACCTGCGCCGCGGCAAGAGCCTGGTCGGGATCACGCCCGCCGGCGTCCAGGTGCTGGAACGCGCCCGCACCATCCTCGACGAGGCGCGCAACATCCGCGCGCTGGCCTCGCACCTGCAGAAGGCCGCGAGCGGTTCGCTCCAGGTCGGGACCACGCATACCCAGGCGCGCTACGTGCTGCCGCCGGTGCTGGCCGGACTGCGCGGCTCCTATCCCGAGGTCGGCATCGGCCTGGTGCCCGGCTCCTCGGAGGAACTGCTCGCGCGCCTGCGCGCGGGCCAGCTCGACCTCGTGATCATCAGCACCTCCGGCGATCCGCCGGCCGACCTCGTCGCCCTGCCCGCCTATCGCTGGGACCGCGTCGTGGTGGTGCCGCGCGCGCACCCGCTGGCGCGCGAGACCGGCGCGTTGACGCTGGCCGCGCTCGCACCCTATCCGCTCGTGACCTACGAAGGCGCCGCTGGCGGCACCTCGTCGCTGGCCCGCGCCTTCGCCGCGGAGGAACTCGTGCCGCGCATCGCCCTGACCGCGCTCGACGGCGACCTGCTCAAGACCTACGTGGCCGACGGGCTCGGCGTCGGCGTGCTGGCGCCGATGGCCCTGGAGGCCAGCGATCGCGAACGCTTCGCGGTGCTCGATGCGGCGCACCTCTTCCCGCGCTGCACGACCTGGATCCTGCACGGCGCCGGACGGGTCCTGCCGCGCTTCGCCGACGAATTCGTCCAGCGCTTCGCGCCGCACCTCGCGCCGGACGCCGCCACCCCGGCGGCAGTCCCGCTGTGGCCCGCCGGCGCCGCGCGCGACCACTCGCGCCTGGCCTGAGCGCCGCGGCCGGATCCGGAAAAACGAAGCCCCGCTAGCGCGGGGCCTCGTGACCGGTGCGACGGCGGCGGCGGGCGCTCAGTCGCCCATCTGCTTCTGCCGATGCTCCCAGCGCTCCTGCGCGTCGAGGCACAGGGTCGCGATCGGGCGCGCCTCCAGGCGCTCCAGGCCGATCTCTTCGCCGGTCTCCTCGCAGTAGCCGTACTCGCCATCCTCGATCCGCTTGAGCGCCTTGTCGATCTTGTTGATCAGCTTGCGATAGCGGTCGCGGGTGCGCAGTTCGAGCGAGTTCTCGGTCTCGCGCGTCGCGCGCTCGGCCTCGTCGCCGACGTCGCGGACCTCGTCGCGCAGGTTGTCGATGGTCTGCTTGGATTCCTCCACCAGGTCGACCCGCCACTGCGACAGCTTGCGACGGAAGTACTCGAGGTGCAGCGACCCCATGTAGGGATCCTTGGACGACAGCACGTAGCCCGGCGGCAATTCGATCCGTGGCGCATCACCGGGCTTCTTGCCCGCGGCGCTGTGCTTGCGCAGCGGACGCTGCACGGGCTTGGGCTTGCTGGTCGGCAGGGCCACGGCCTTGGGGCCGGTCGGGCGCGGCGAAGGCGGCGGCGAAACGTATACCGGGCGGGCCGGGAACACCTGCTTCTGGGACGCCTTCGATGGCGCCTTGGGGGCAGCCTTCGGCACCGCTGCCGGTGCGGCCGCCTTGGCCTTTGCCTGCGGCGCCGGCTTGGCCGGCGCCACGGGTTTCGCCTTCGGCGCGGGCTTGGTTGGCTTCTTCGGCGCGACCTTGGCCTTCACCGGGGCCGGCTTGCGTGCCGGCGCCGCAGCCTTGCCCTTGGCCGGGGCCGGTTTGCGGGGCGCCGGCTTGGCCGGCTTCTGCCTCGTTGCCGGCTTGGCCTTCGCGGCAGGCTTGGCCTTCGTGGCCGGCTTGGGCTTCGCGACCGCCTTGGGCTTGGCCTTAGCGGCCGCTTTGGATTTCTGCGCAGGCTTGCCGGCCTTGGGGGCGGACTTCTTCTTGCTCGCGGCGTTCTTCGCCATCTCGTACCAATCCTCTGTTCGCGTCGTTCGCGCCGCTCCCGGAATGGCGGACCCAGGGGCTCCGCGCGCCGGGTTGTGGCCGAACGGCCGCGTGTTATAGCGTAAGCACCCCCCGGCAGCAACCGCCGCGGGGCCTACAATTCGGGCCACGCCATCATCGCGCTGTCACGTCTTCCGCGTACCGCAGCGATCGGTCTGGTTCGCGCCTACCAGCGCGTGATCAGCCCCTTTCTCGGTTCACGCTGCCGCTTCCATCCGAGCTGTTCGCACTACGCGATCGAGGCGCTGGAGCGCCACGGCGCGCTGCGCGGCGGCCTCCTGGCCGTGTTCAGGATCGGTCGTTGCCAGCCGCTCGCCGAGGGCGGCTACGATCCGGTCCCTGATACATTCCCTGCGCGGCCCTGGCGGCGCCCTCCCGCCCCACCCGCCGACACCCAACCCTGATCGACTGGCACAAGCGACTGGCATGAGCGACTGGCTGATCACCAACGCGCGCCTCGTCAACGAGGGCCGCCGCCACGACGCCGACCTGCGCGTGCGCGCCGGCCGCATCGAGGCGATCGCGCCCGGGCTCGCCGCGCGACCCGGCGAACGCGTGTACGACGCGCGCGGCCGCACGCTGCTGCCCGGGCTCATCGACGACCAGGTCCACTTCCGCGAGCCCGGCCTCGAGCACAAGGGCGATCTCGCGACCGAATCGCGCGCAGCGGTGGCCGGTGGCATCACCAGCTTCATGGAGATGCCCAACACCAGGCCGCAGACCACGACGCTGGAGGCGCTGCACGACAAGTACGCGCGCGCGGCGCGCAAGTCGCTGGCGAACCACGCCTTCTACATGGGCGCGACCAACGACAACCTCGAGGAACTCAAGCGCCTGCCACCCGGCCTCGCCAGCGGGATCAAGATCTTCATGGGCGCGTCGACCGGCAACATGCTGGTCGACGACCCGGCCACCCTCGACGCGATCTTCCGCGACGCGCCCGCGCTGCTGATCACCCACTGCGAGGACCAGGCGACGATGGACGCCAACCTCGCCGCCGAGCGCGCGCGCCTGGGCACGCTCGGGGTCGAGCGCCATCCGTACATCCGCAGCGCCGAGGGTTGCGTCAAGTCCACGCGCCTGGCGATCGAACTCGCGCGGCGCCACGACGCGCGCCTGCACGTGCTGCACATCAGCACCGCCGACGAGGTCGCGCTGTTCCCCGAGGGTCCGTTGGCGCAGCGCCGCATCACCGCCGAGACCTGCGTGCACTTCCTCCATTTCGACGCGCGCGACTACGCCGGCAAGGGCAACCTCATCAAGTGCAACCCGGCGATCAAGTTCGAGCGCGACCGCGAGGGCATCGTGCGCGGGCTGGCCGAAGGCCGCATCGCCATACTTGCCACCGACCACGCGCCGCACACCCTGGCCGAGAAGGCGCAGCCCTACGAGCAGGCGCCCTCCGGCCTGCCGCTGGTGCAGCACGCGCTGCAGTGCGCGCTCGAGCGCGTGCACGCCGGCCAGCTGAGCCTGGAGACCGTGGTCGAGCGCTTCTGCCATGCGCCGGCGATCCTCTTCGGCGTGGGCCAGCGCGGCTACCTGCGCGAGGGCTACCACGCCGACCTCACCCTGGTGGATCTGGATGCCGCCCAGGAATGCCGGCGCGAGGACGTGCTTTCGAAATGCGGCTGGTCGCCGTTCGAGGGCTACACCTTCCGCAGCCGGGTCGCCGCGACCTGGGTCAACGGCCACCTGGCCTGGGACGGCGCGAAACTCGACGATTCGGTGCTGGGCCAGCGCCTCGACCTGGGGCGCGGACGCGACTGATGGGCCGCGTGGCGCGCAACCTCGTCGCGGCGCTTGCGCTCGCGGCCGCGGCGTCCGTCGCCCCCGCCGCGGATTGCGCCGTCGAATTGCCGGCCAGCGCGACCCAGGGCGGCCTGGTCGCGGGCCGCGTCGCGCGCGGCTGCACGGTCGAGTTCGCGGGACGCTCCCTGCGGCTCGCCGCCGATGGCGGCTTCGTGTTCGGCCTGGGCCGCGATGCCCCGCCGTCGGTCGACGTGACCGTGCGCGACCCCGGCGGTCGCGCGACGGTCCGCTCGCTGGCGGTAGCGCCGCGCAAGTGGCAGGTCGAGCGCGTCGACGGCGTGCCGCAGTCCACCGTGACCCCGGCGCCGGACATCGCCGCGCGGATCGCGCGCGAGCAGGCGCGAGTAATGCAAGCCCGCCTGCGCGACGACGCGCGCGAGGATTTCCGCGCCGGGTTCGCGTGGCCCGCGCAGGGTCGGATCAGCGGCGTCTACGGCAGCCAGCGCATCCTCAACGGCACGCCGAAGGATCCGCACTACGGCCTCGACATCGCCGCCGCCACCGGCACGCCGGCGCTCGCGCCCGCCGCCGGCATCGTGAGCTTCGCCGCGCCGGACCTCTACCTGACCGGCGGCACCGTGGTGATCGACCACGGCCATGGCCTCTCCTCGACCTTCATCCACCTGAGCCGCGTCGAGGTCCGCGTCGGCGAGCGAGTCGTGCAGGGCCAGCGTTTCGGCGCCATCGGCATGACCGGGCGCGCCAGCGGTCCGCACCTGCACTGGGGCATGAACTGGTTCGACGTGCGCCTCGATCCCGGCCTCGTGGTTCAGCCACCGCCCTGACACCTGCCGCTGTCGCAACGCGCGCCGCCTATCGCGCGCAGAGCGCGCTCCTACGGGGCGTGGAATCCCGGGGCGCAGCAGACCTGTAGGAGCGCGCTCTGCGCGCGATAGGCGCCGCATTGCTGCGGGACGCCTGCCTATCCCCGCAAATGCGCGATCCAGTCCAGCCCCGCGCTGTAGCCGCCCGCCACGCCCTTGCTCGCCACCGCCACCGCGTTGTGCGGATGCAGGCTCTCGTAGTGCGAGGCGCGCACCCAGAAGTCGGCGACGCGCTCGTCGGCGTCCAGCGCCTGCTGCAGGCGCCGGGCCGCGTCCTCGCAGAACATCAGGTTCGCGCCGTTCAACAGGGCGAAGGCCTGTTCGTCGACACGCTTGACCGCGGCCTGCACCGGGGTCTTGAGCGCCCCCTCGGCGAGGTCGATCAGGTCCACCAGCGGGAAGCTCGCGAAGGCCGGCACCACCCGCACCCGCACCTCGGCCGCGCTGCGCTGCGAATGCGGGGTCGCGCAGATCCCCTCCTCGCTGCCCAGCCATGCCAGCACCTGCGCGTGGTCCAGCGCCTTGCCGGCCGCGAACTCGCTCGCGAAGCGCTCCTGGATCAACTGGCGCGCGAGCGCCGCCGAGCACGGGCAGGTGCTGGAGTACAGCACCTCGTAGGCGATCTCGAGCCGGAACTCGCCCTTGTCCAGCAGCCCGGTGATCGCCACCGGGTAGGACTTCCAGCCGCTGTTGTCGCTCATCAGCGCCGGGCGGCGCACCAGGTAATCGAACTGCACGCGGATCAGCGCGCGATCGGAAAGCTCCGCGTGCGACTCGAGGAATTCGCGCAGCACCCGCCGCACCGAGCACGGCGTGAGCGGCTCCGCCGACAGCGCCTTGTCCACGTGCAGGTACAGCCGCGACATATGGATGCCGCGCGCCTCGTGCCGGTGCAGGTTGACGTAGGCGGTGACGCGCGCCGGGGTCGTGACGGTGCGGCCGTCGCCGCCGGCGATCGCGACCGGGACCTCGATCTCGCCCATCCCGACCCAGTCGAGCGCGCCGGCGACCTTGGGGCGCGCGTCGTTGGCGATGTCGGGCAGCAGTCGTACAGCCTGGTTCGAAGGGGCCATGGATTCGCTCGGGAGGGAAACGGGGCGTCGCGGTACCACCAGCACGCTAGATGGAGCCAGGTGCAGGCGTCGTCAATGGTGCCTGCCCGCGAGGCGGCGTGCACGCGGGCTTCATGCGCGGGGCTGGCGTCGCGCGAGGCGCCACAGCGCGAAGGCCAGTTGCGCGCCGGCGAAGCGCCGCGCGCGCCCGCCGTGCGCGCGACCGATGGCACGCCCGATCCGCAGTGCGGCCTCGTCGAGCACGGCAGGCGTGCCCGCGGTCAACGCCTCCTCGATCCGCGGCATCAGCGCATCGCCCAGCGCCAGCGACAGCGCGGGACCCTGTTCCAGCGCCGCATCGCGCGTGGCCCCGGCCCGTGCCAGCAGGTCCAGCGGCAGGCGCGCGCGCTGCGGCAGCGCGAATCGCGACCAGTGGCGGCACTCGGCCAGCACCCGCGCCGCGGCGAGCCCGCGCACGCCGGCGACATCGGTCGCCGCCATGCCGGCCAGGCGCGCGCGCGCCTCGGCCAAGGGTTGCTCCAGCGCCACGAAGGCGGCCAGCAGGGTGTCGGTGTCGGCCGGGGATTCGAGCGCGACGGCATGCGCCGCGCCGCGCAGGATGCGCTCCGCGCCGCCATCCGCGAAGGCCGGCAGCGCGTCCAGCGCGAGCAGGCGCTGCAGCAGCGGGTGCCGCGCCGCGCCCGCGCGCGCGTGGCCGATTTCCTCCAGCCACCAGCCCAGCTTGGCCTGCGCCACGCGCGCATCCCGCACGCGCCAGGCGGTTTCGCGCAGGGCGTGCTCGAACGCCAACCAGGCCTCGAAGCGCGCCTCGCGCGCCTGCGGCAGGAACACCCGCGCGATGCGCCATTCGGGCTCGGCCTCCAGCCACGCGGCCACCAGGCCGGCGTCCGCCGCGGCAGGCGCCGGCACGGGCCGCTCAGTCCAGGCCCAGCAGGGCCAGCAGTTGCGCGGGGCGCGCGATCCGGTGCTGCGCGCCCCACCCGCCCGGCGCCTCGTCCTCGCCGTAGTAGCCCCAGTCGACCAGCACCGAGGCCGCGCCGGCCGCGTGCGCCGCCTCGATGTCACGGCGGTCGTCGCCGACCATCAGCGCGCGCGCGGGCGCCACGCCCAATGTGCGGCACGCGTGCAGCACGGGCTCCGGCGCCGGCTTGCGCTGCGCCAGCGTGTCGCCGCTCACCACCGCGCCGGCGCGCCGGTCCAGGCCCATGGCGGCGAGCAGCGGCGTCGTGAGCCAACCCGGCTTGTTGGTGACGATGCCCCACGGGCGGCCCGCGGCCTCGACCCGCGCGAGGACGTCTTCCATGCCGGCGAACAGGCGCGTGTGGACGTGGATCCGTTCGCGATACACGGCGAGGTAGCGTTCCAGCAAGGAGGGCGCGAGTTCCGGCGCGTCGACGAAGGCCGCGCGCAGGATCGCCGCGCCGCCCTTGGAGACCGCGTTGCGCACCGCCGCTTCCGGCACCGGCGCCCGCCCCAACTGCTCGCGCAGGCGATTGGCCGCGGCGATCAGGTCCGGCGCGGTGTCGGCCAGCGTGCCATCGAGGTCGAACAGCACCGCGTCGGCGATGCCGCTCACGCGGGCTTCTCCGCATGCATGAGGTAGTTCACCGCGGTCGAACGCGACAGCCATGCGCGGCGCAGCACCGGCTCATAGGCCAGGCCACGCACTTCGCGCAGCACCAGGCCGGAACGCCGCAGCGCGGTATCGAGCTCGCTGGGGCGCAGGAACTGCTGGTAGCGATGGGTGCCGCGCGGCAGCAGTCGCGCCACGTATTCCGCGCCCACGATCGCGAGCGCGAAGGCGGCCGGCGTGCGGTTGATGGTCGACAGGAACAGCTGCCCGCCGGGCTTGAGCAGATCGGCGCAGGCCTGGACCACGGCGGCCGGATCGGGCACGTGCTCGAGCATCTCCATGCAGGCGACCACGTCGTAGCTGGCCGGTTCGGCCGCCGCCAGCGCCTCGGCGCCGGATTCGCGATAGTCGACCTGGCGCCCCGACTCCAGCAGGTGCAGCCGTGCCACGCCCAGGACCTCCGGCGCGAGGTCGATGCCGACGACGCTGGCGCCGCTGGCCGCGAGCGCCTCGCTGAAGAGCCCGCCGCCGCAACCGACGTCGAGCACGCGCGCGCCGGCCAGCCGCGCGCGCTGGCGCACGAACTCGAGCCGCACCGGATTGAGGTCGTGCAGCGCGCGGGAGGAGCCGTTCGGGTCCCACCACGACGCGGCCATCTGGCCGAAGCGCGCGAGTTCGGCCGGATCGGCGTTGGTGGGCGTCGCGTTCATTGCGGCTCCGGCGCGGCGATGAGGCGGGCCCATCGCTGCGCATTCGCGCGCAGGGCCGCCATGTCCATGCCGGCCACCTCGCCCTGGACGAGCCGCCGCTCGCCGGCGATCCACACGTCGCTGACCTGGCGCCGGTTGGCCGCGTACACGAGCTGCGAGACCACGTGGTAGACCGGCTGGGTCTCGATCGGATCGAGGTCCACGGCCGTGAGGTCCGCCCACTTGCCGGGCTCGATCGAACCGACGCGCTCTTCCCAGCCCAGCGCGCGCGCGCCGTTGAGGGTGGCCATGCGCAGCGCGGTGGGCGCGTCGACCGCGCGCGCGTCGCCGGCCACGCCCTTGGCCAGCAGCGCCGCGGTGCGCATCTCGCCGAACAGGTCGAGGTCGTTGTTGCTGGCGCAGCCGTCGGTGCCCAGCGCCACGTTGACGCCGGCGGCGAGCAGGCGCGCGACCGGGCAGAAGCCGCTGGCGAGCTTGAGGTTCGACTCCGGGCAGTGCACCACGCTGACCCCTGCGCGGGCGCAATGCTCGATCTCGGCATCGTTGAGCTCGGTCATGTGGACCGCGATCAGCGAGCGGTTGAGCAGCCCGAGCCCGGCGATGCGCGCCAGCGGCCGCGCGCCCAGGCGCGCGAAGGCGTCCTCGACCTCGAAGCGGGTCTCGTGCAGGTGCAGGTGCACCGGCACGTCGAGCTGGTCGGCGAGCAGGTGGATGCGGGCGAAGCTCTCGTTGCTGACCGTGTACGGCGCGTGCGGCGCGAAGGCGGTGCCGACCAGCGTCTCGCCGCGCAGGTCGTCGTGCAGCGCCAGCGCCTTGTCGAAGTACTCGTCGCGGGTGCGCGCCCAGGCACTGGGAAACTCGATCACCGGCAGGCCGACCAGGGCGCGGAAGCCCAGGCGCCGGTAGGTGGCAGCGGCCACGTCGGGGAAAAAATAATTCTCGTTGCAGCAGGTGGTGCCGCCGCGCAGCATCTCGGCCACCGCCAGCTCGATGCCATCGCGCACGTAATCCGGGCCCAGCACGCGCGCCTCGGCCGGCCAGATGTGGTCCTCCAGCCAGCGCATCAGGGGCAGGTCGTCGGCCAGCCCCCGCATCAGGGTCATCGGGTTGTGGGTATGGGCGTTGACCAGCCCCGGGATCAGCGCATGCGCGGGCAGCGCCACCACCTCGGTCGCATGCCATTGCGCGCGCGCCTGCGCGATCGGCGCGAGGCCCACGATGCGGCCGCCGGCCACCGCCACGGCGTGGTGCTCGAGGACCACGCCGTGTGGTTCCACCGGCACCACCCAGCGGGCTTCGATCAGCAGGTCGACGGGGTGCATGGGGCAATGCTAGCCGGTCGCGTGAGCGCCAAATGGCACCTCATCAGTCGTCATTCCCGCGACCGCGGGAGTCCATTCTCGATCGGGGGGGCAGTTGGGGCGCCGTCCCTGGCCAATGGATCCCGGGCAGTCCCTGCCCGGGATGATTGATCCGGAGCCGGATTCGCTGCGCGAATCCGGACTGGATCAATCACTTCACCCGCGAAACGTACTCGCCCGACCGCGTGTCGACCTTGACCTTCTCGCCCTGCCCCACGAACAGCGGCACGCGCACCACCGCCCCGGTCTCGAGCTTGGCCGGCTTGCCGCCGCCGCCCGAGGTGTCGCCGCGCACGCCGGGATCGGTCTCGGCGATGGTCAGCTCGACGAAGTTGGGCGGCGTCACCACCAGCGGCGCGCCGTTCCACAAGGTCACCACGCAGGTCTCGTTGCCCTTGAGCCACTTGGCCGCATCGCCCATGGCGGTGGCATCGGTCTGGATCTGGTCGTGGGTCTCGGGGTGCATGAAGTGGAAGAATTCGCCATCGGAGTACAGGAACTCCATGTCGGTATCCATCACGTCGGCCGCTTCCACGCCGTCGGTCGATTTCATGGTCATCTCGACCACGCGCCCGGTCTTGAGGTTGCGGTATTTCACCCGGGTGAAGGCCTGGCCCTTGCCGGGTTTGACGTACTCGGTGTCGACGATCGTGCAGGGATAGCCATCGACGATGATCTTCAGGCCATTCTTGACGTCGTTCATGCCATAGCTGGCCATGGAAGGCTCCAATGCGCGAAGCCGCTTCCTGAAAGCGGCTGGAATTCAAGGTCTTGTCTTCAGGTGGCCGGGCCCCGGACGGGCCGGCATGACCTGCGGATGATACCCGCAAGCCGCGTGCAGGCGCAGCCCGGCCCGCAGGCGGCCTCGCGCGGCTCGCCAGCCAGCCTTCTCCCGGCCAGGGCCCCGGCACCTGCAGCGGCCGGCCGGCGCGGGCACTTGCGCACAATCCGGTATTCGATCCGGGTGTTACCGTGCACTCGTACGGGCCCCGTCCGGTGGCAATGCCCCTCCGGATCGGGTACAAAACGGACCCCCACGCACCACGCCCCATGCCCAAGCAGGATCAAGTCATCCGGCTGCTGCTGGTCGAGGATTCGACCGAAGACGCGGAACAGATCGTCAGCCAGCTGCGCAACGGCGGCATTGCCGTGCGTCCGAACCGGGCCGAAACCCGCGAGGCGCTGGCCGAACAGCTCGAGAACCAGCCCAACGACCTGGTGCTGGTGAACGCGCGCGGCCACACCATTTCCCTCAAGGACGTGGTCGCCACGGTCAATGCCAGCGGCAAGGACCTGCCGGTCATCGCGCTGGTGTCGACGATCGACAACGACACCGCGCTGCAGCTGCTGCGCGAAGGCGTGCGCGCCAAGGCCTTGCGCACGCAGCCCGAGTACCTGCAGGCCATGGTGCGGCGCGAGTTCGAGGACCTCAGCCACCGCCGCGCGCTGCGCCGGCTCGAGGCCGCGCTCAAGGAGAGCGAGCGCCGCTGCGACGCGCTGCTCGATTCCTCGCGCGACCCCATCGCCTTCGTGCACGAAGGCATGCACGTGCGCGCGAACCGCGCCTACCTCGAGATGTTCGGCTTCGGCGATTTCGACGACATCGAGGGCACGCCGATCCTGGAACTGATCGCGCCCGACGCCGCCGGGGGCTTCAAGGCCCTGCTCAAGCGCCTGTCCAAGGGCGAACGGCCGCCGGCCAAGCTCGAGATCAAGGCCCAGACCTCCGAGGGCGCAGCCTTCGATGCCTTGATGGAATTCGCCGAGGCGACCTTCGAGGGCGAGAGCTGCCAGCAGATCACCCTGCGCCGCTCGGTCAGCGGCGTCGACGCCGAAGCCCTGGAGCAGATGCGCAACCAGGACCTGGTGACCAAGCTTTACAACCGGACCTATGCGCTGGGCGAGCTCGACCACATGGTGACCGAGGCCGCCAACGGCAGGAACGACCTCGCGCTGGCGCTGTTCGAACCCGACAACTTCCGTTCGGTGCTCGACACGGTCGGCCTCGGCAGCGCCGACCTGCTGCTGGCCGACATGGGCGCGCTGCTGCGCGAGCACCAGGGCCCCGACGACGTCGCGGCCCGCTTCGGCGAAAGCGCCTTCGTGATGCTGCTGCGGCGCCATTCGCACGACGATGCGGTCAAGCGCACGCAGGCCCTGCTCAAGGCCTTCGAGGACCGCATCTTCGAGGCCGGCAGCCGTTCGCTGCAGGTCACCATGAGCGTGGGCCTGGTGCTGGTCGGCGAGCGCATCGCCAACGCCGACGCGATCCTGCGCGAGGCCGCCACCGCGCTCAAGGCCGCGCAGGCCGAGGGCGGCAACCAGGTCGCCTCCTTCGACCCTTCGGCACAGGCCAAGGCGGACGCCGAGGCCGAGAAGACCCGCCTCGACCAGCTCAAGGCCGCGCTGACCACCCTCGACGGCTTCGTGCTGTTCTTCCAGCCGATCGTGAGCCTGCACGGCGCCGGCGGCGAGTTCTACGAGATCCTGCTGCGCATGCGCGGCAGCGGGCGCGAACTGCTGCCGGCGGAGTTCTTCCCGGTGGCGGAGCGCTTCAGCCTGTTGCCGGCGATCGACAAGTGGGTGATCGCGCGCGCGATCGCCACCCTGGGCGAGCGCGAAAAGGCCGGCCACAAGACCACCTTCTTCATCAAGGTGACGGTGCCTTCGCTCGAGGACCCGACCCTGCTGCCGTTCATCGCCCAGCAGCTGCAGAAGCACCGCGTGTCGGGCGAGAAGCTGGTGTTCCTGATGCCCGAGAGCAAGGTCTCGACCAACCTCAACCCGGTCAAGCAGTTCACCAAGGGCCTGGCCCAGCTGCATTGCGGCTTCGCGGTGCAGCAGTTCGGCAGCGGGCTCAACTCGTTCCAGCTGCTCAAGCACGTCGACCTCGACTACATCAAGATCGACCGCACCTTCATGACCGACTTCGCCAAGACCCGCGAGAACCAGCTCAAGGTCAAGGAAATCTGCGAGCAGGCCCACGCGCAGAGCAAGCTCACCATCGCCGAATTCGTCGAGGACGCGGCCAGCATGTCGATCCTCTTCACCCTCGGGGTCAACTTCGTGCAGGGCAACTTCCTGCAGGAGCCCGAGAAGGTGATGAGCTACGACTTCGGCTGAGGCCGGGGGGCCCGGCCCGCTCTCGTAGGAGCGCACCTTGTGCGCGACCGCGGACCAGAGGCAACCGCGACTCATTTGCCGCGGTCGCGCACAAGGTGCGCTCCTACACGAGCCGGTGTCGCACCCGGGCAAGAAAAAAGGGCCCGGCATGCCGGGCCCTTTCATTCGAAACGCTACCGGACCGCTCAGCCCGCGCGCAACGCCGCGATCCGCACGTCCAGCGGCGGATGGCTGGCGAACAGCGCGCCCACGCCGCCGGAAATCCCGAACGCCGCGATCTCCTTCGGCAGCGCGGTCTGCTCGTGGTTGCCCTTGAGCCGCTCCAGCGCCGCGATCATGGCGTCGCGCCCCTCGAGCTTCGCCCCGCCGGCATCGGCGCGGAACTCGCGCCGGCGCGAGAACCAGGCCACGATCATCGAGGCGAAGATCCCGAACACGACCTGAAGAACCATCACGATCACGAAGTAGAAGATCCCCGGCCCGCCGTCGCGGTTGCCGCGGATCATGCCGTCGATGATGTTGCCGACGATGCGCGAGAGGAAGATCACGAAGGTGTTGAGCACGCCCTGGATCAGGGTGAGCGTGACCATGTCGCCGTTGGCGACGTGGCTGATCTCGTGGCCCAGCACCGCCTCGACCTCGCGCCGCTCCATGCCGCGCAGCAAGCCGGTGCTGACCGCCACCAGGGCCTTGTTGCGGTTCATGCCGGTGGCGAAGGCATTGAGGTCCGGTGCGTCGTAGATCGCGACCTCGGGCATGCCGATGCCGGCGGCCTGGGCCTGCTTCTGCACCGTCGCCAGCAGCCAGGCCTCGGCCTCGTTGCGCGGCTTGTCGATCACGTGCGCGCCGGTGGCGCGCTTGGCCATCCACTTCGACAGCGCCAGCGAGATGAAGGCGCCGCCCATGCCGAACACCGCGGCCATCACCAGCAGGCCGGCATTGCCCGTGCCCAGGCGCAGGCCGAACACGTTCTCGGCGACCCACAGCACGGCGCCGAGCAGGATCATCACCGCGAAGTTGGTGGCGATGAAGAGCAATACACGCATCATGGATTCTGGCTCCTTGGAAACGCGGGGGCGTCGCCGGCTTGCCGCCGGGACCGCTTCGCGCATTAGATAGGGGGCGGCGCGACAAGTTCAAGCGCGGCGCCACGCAACCGCAAGGAGACCCGGCCTTCCATGCCCCACCCCAGCGCCTACCGCGGCCGTTTCGCGCCCTCCCCCACCGGCGAGCTCCACTTCGGCTCGCTGGTGGCGGCGCTCGGCAGCTGGCTGCGCGCGCGCGCGCAAGGCGGGGCCTGGCTGGTGCGGATCGAGGACCTCGATCCGCCGCGCGAGGTGCCGGGCTCGGGTGAAGGAATCGTGCAGGCGCTGGCCGCATTCGGCCTGCACAGCGACGAGGCCATCGTGCACCAGGGCGACCGCTCGCCGTCCTACGCCGAGGCCCTGCAGCGCCTGGTCGACATCGGCGCGGCGTTCCCGTGCCACTGCAGCCGCGCCGAGCTCGGCGCCAGCGGCATCCACCATGCCTGCGTGGCGGGCCCGGGCCCGGCGACGCGCGAACCGGCCATGCGCGAACCGGCTTGGCGCGTGCGCGCCCCGGCGCAGGTCATCGCCTTCGACGACGCGATCCAGGGCCGCTACGCGCAGGATCTCGCCGCCGCCGTCGGCGATTACGTGGTGCGGCGCGCCGATGGCTGGTGGGCCTACCAACTTGCCGTGGTGGTGGACGATGCCTGGCAAGGCATCACCGAAGTCGTGCGCGGCGCCGACCTCATCGACTCGACGCCGCGCCAGATCCACCTGCAGCGGTTGCTGGGCTTGCCCACGCCAGCCTACGCACACCTGCCGCTGGCGCTGGATGCCTCCGGCGCCAAGCTCAGCAAGCGCTCGGCCAGCCTGCCGGTCGACCCCGGCGACCCGCTGCCGGCCCTGCGCGCGGCGCTGGCCTTCCTGGGCCAGCCACTTCCCGCGGTCCCGGCCGCGGCCGGCCCGGCCGGCCTCCTGGCCGCGGCGGCGCGGGATTTCGACCTCGCGCGCATACCGCGCGAGAGCCGTACGCCGGCGTATGCCGACGCGCAAGGTGCGCCAACGGCAGCACCGCACCGCTAGAATCAGCGGATGCGGATTCCGCGGGCCAACGACGCCCGTGGAGCGCAGTCACTAGGGAGGGAAACCATGGAATCACGCGTCGCACTGGTCACCGGCGGAACGGGCGGCATCGGCTCGGCCATCGTCAAGCGCCTTGCCCGCATGGGGCATCGCGTCGCCACCAACTACCGCGATGAGGCGAAGGCGCGCAAATGGCAGGAGCAGGCCCGCGCGGAGGGCCTGGAGATCCTGATCGTTCCGGGCGACGTCGCCAATCCCGAATCCGCCGCGGCGATGGTCGATGCCGTGCGCAGCGCGCTGGGCCCGGTCGACATCCTGGTCAACAACGCCGGCATCACCCGCGACACCACCTTCCACCGCATGAGCGCGCTGCAGTGGCAGGAGGTGATCAACACCAACCTCAACTCCTGCTTCAACGTCACCCGCCCGGTGATCGATGGCATGCGCGAGCGCAAGTGGGGCCGCATCATCCAGATCAGCTCGATCAACGGCCAGAAGGGCCAGTACGGGCAGGCCAACTACGCGGCGTCCAAGGCCGGCATGCACGGCTTCACGATCTCGCTGGCGCAGGAAAACGCGCGCTTCGGCATCACGGTCAACACCGTGTCGCCCGGCTACATCGCCACCGACATGGTCATGGCGGTGCCCGAGGAAGTGCGGGCCAAGATCGTCGTCAACATCCCCACCGGCCGCCTTGGCACGCCGGAGGAGATCGCCTACGCCGTTTCGTTCTTCATGCCCGACGAAGCTGCGTGGATCACCGGCGCCAACCTGTCGGTCAACGGCGGTCACTACATGGGTTGGTAGCCCTTGCCGCGCCCACGCGATGCGCGCCCGCGCATCGCGCGCGGCAGGGGCGCTGCGCAGGCTCGCCATTTCTCCCACGCAAGTCCGGCACGCACCAGCACCGCATCCGTTCGGAGCGAGTCCGGCGACGGCGGCATCGGGGTGACGGCGAGTTGGCTCTTTCTGTCTGAGCCGGCACCCCGATGGCGGCGGCGCCGGACCCCCCACGCCAATTCAAGGCGCGTGCGGTGGCGGCGGCATCCGACCTCCGCGCCGGAAACAACCCGCCACGACACCAAACTTCCGCAGCGCAACATCGTCCGCACCGCAGCAACTTTTGCGCCGCACAAGCTTCTGCTAGGGTGCCGCCATGGCCAAAATCCGCGTCATCAAGAAGTATCCGAACCGGCGCCTGTACGACACCGAGATCTCGAGCTACATCACGATCGAGGACGTGCGGCAGCTGGTGGTCGACAACGAAGTGTTCGAGGTGCGCGACGCCAAGTCCAACGCGGACATCACCCGCTCCGTGCTGCTGCAGATCATCTCCGAGCACGAGGATCGCGGCACCCCGATGTTCTCCGCCACGGTCCTGTCGCAGATCATCCGTTTCTACGGCGATTCGCTCCAGGGCTTCGTGGGCAGCTACCTCGAGCGCTCGCTGCAGACCTTCCTCGAGCAGAGCCAGCAATTCCGCAGCCAGCTCAACAACGTCATCGGGCAGACGCCCTGGACGATGTTGAACGAGATGACCGAGCGCAACCTCGACATGTGGAAGTCGATGCAGAACCGCTTCCTCTCGGCCGCGTCCAGCGCGGTGCGCGCCAACAACGCCCCGCCGGAAGCCAAGCCCGCGGGCAAGACCGAGCGCCAGCGCTGAGCCCGTCGCGGGCAGCGATTTGACTCGCCGCCCCGGCCTGCCTACCATCCGGTTCTTGCTGCACCGCACCAATCGGCGGTGACGGCCTACATTGCACTGCAGGAACCCCCAGCGATGACTACTCGCACTGCCGTCGTGACCGGCGGCCTAGGCGGACTCGGCACCGAGATCTGCAAGCACCTGGCGCGCGCCGGCCGCAAGGTCGTGGCGGCCGACCTCGCCGGGCGCGCCGATCGCGTCGACGAATTCCGGCGCGAGACCGCGGAGTTCAATGGCGCGATCCGCTTCGAGGACCTCGACGTCACTGACGAGGCCTCCTGCGCCGAACTCGTGCGCCGCGCCGCCGGCGACTCGGGCGGCGTCGACATCCTGGTCAACGCCGCCGGCATCACCCGCGACGGCACCCTGCGCAAGATGAGTTCACAGCAGTGGCGCGACGTGCTCACCGTCAACCTCGACGGCGTGTTCCACATGACCCGCCAGGTGGTCGACGGCATGTGCGAGCGCGGCTTCGGCCGCATCGTCAACATCAGCTCGGTCAATGGCCAGACCGGCCAGTTCGGCCAGACCAACTACAGCGCCGCCAAGGCCGGCATGCACGGCTTCACCATGGCGCTGGCGCGCGAGGTCGCGCGCAAGGGCGTCACCGTCAACAGCGTGTCGCCCGGCTACTGCCGCACCAGCCTGGTGATGAAGATCCCGGAGCAGATCCGCAATGACATCGTGTCCTCGATCCCGGTCGGCCGCCTGGGCGAGCCGAGCGAGATCGCGCGCACGGTGCAGTTCCTCTCCGCCGACGACGCCGGCTTCATCACCGGGGCCAACATCCCGGTGAATGGCGGCTACTTCATGGACTTCTGAGTTCGACCGCGCAACCGGCCCGCGACCGCCCTCTGGCGCCGCGGGTCGCCGAGGGCGCAAGCTCGACCCTGGCCACAGGGAGTTGACGATGCAGCAGAGGCAGACCAAGTACGAACGCCTGCTCGCACGGGCGCGTGAACTGCCCGCGATGTCCACCGCGATCGCGCACCCCTGCGACGAATACTCGCTGGCCGCGGCGCTGGACGCGGCCCGCATCGGCCTGATCCGGCCGATCCTGGTCGGGCCGGTGGCGAGGATCCGCGCCGCGGCAGCCAAGGCGGGCCTCTCGCTGGACGGCATCGAGATCGTGGACACGGCCCACAGCCATGCCGCCGCCGAGGAGGCGGTCCGCCAGGTCCGACTGGGCAAGGCCGAGTGCCTGATGAAGGGCAGCCTGCACACCGACGAATTGATGGGCGCCGTGCTCGACCGCGAGACCGGCCTGCGCACTTCGCGCCGCATCAGCCATTGCTTCATCATGGACGTGCCGGGACACGACGACGTCATCATCATCTCCGACGCGGCGATCAACATCGCCCCGGACCTCGCGGCGAAGGTCGACATCGTGCAAAACGCCATCGACCTCGCCCATGCCCTCGGCGCGGGCGAGGTCCGTGTCGCCATCCTCTCGGCGATGGAGACCGTCAATCCCAAGGTGCCGTCGACGATCGAGGCTGCCGCGCTGTGCAAGATGGCCGATCGCGGCCAGATCACCGGGGCCATCCTCGACGGCCCGCTCGCGCTCGACAACGCCATCGACCCCGAGGCCGCGCGCATGAAGCAGATCGTGTCGCCGGTGGCCGGTCGCGCCAACGTGCTGATCGTGCCCGACCTCGAGGCCGGCAACATGCTGGCCAAGAGCCTGACCTTCCTCGCCAATGCCGATGCCGCCGGCATCGTGCTGGGCGCGCGCGTGCCGATCATGCTCACCAGCCGCGCCGACTCGGTGGAAACCCGCCTCGCCTCCTGCGCCGTGGCCTCGCTGGTCGCGAAGGCCCGGCGCGACGCGCTGTCGCGCAAGGTGGTCTGAGCGCCCGCAATCAGCCCGGCGTCCCGCGCGGGCAGGAGATCCATGGCCGACGCCATCGCAGTACTCAATGCCGGTTCCTCGAGCATCAAGTTCTCGGTGTACCTGCACGATGCCGGACGCCTCGAAGTCGCCCTGCGCGGCCAGGTCGAGGGCCTGCACACGGCGCCCCGCTTCGTGGCCAGGGACCGGTCCGGCCAGGTCGACGCCGAGAAGTCCTGGGGCGAGGGCGTGTCCCTGGGCCATGACGGCGCGATGGCCCACCTGGTCGGCTACCTGCGCCAGCGCCTGGGCGGCAGCCGGCTCCTCGGCATCGGCCATCGGGTCGTGCACGGCGGCATGCATTTCTCGCAGCCCGTGCGCGTGGATGCGCAAGTCCTCGAAATGCTCCGGCAGTTCGTGCCGCTGGCGCCATTGCACCAGCCGCACAACCTCGCGCCGATCGGGCAGATGCTCGAAAGCGCGCCGGAGCTGCCCCAGGTGGCCTGCTTCGACACCGCGTTCCACCGCGACAATCCCGAATTGGCGCAGATGTTCGCGCTGCCGGCGGAACTGCACGCGCAAGGCGTGCGCCGCTATGGCTTCCACGGGCTTTCCTACGAATACATCGCCTCGGTCCTGCCGGGCATCGATGCCCGCGCCGCCAGCGGCCGCACGGTCGTGCTGCACCTGGGCAATGGCGCCAGCATGTGCGCGCTCGAAGGCGCCCGCAGCGTGGCCAGCACCATGGGCTTCACCGCGGTCGACGGCCTGCCAATGGGCACGCGCTGCGGCGCCCTCGATCCGGGCGTGATCCTGTACCTCATGGACCAGCGCGGCATGGATGCACGCGCGATCGAGCAGCTCATCTACTCGAAATCCGGGCTGCTCGGCGTTTCCGGCATCTCGAGCGACATGCGCACCCTGCTCGCCAGCGACGACCCCCGCGCACGGCTGGCGGTGGAACTGTATGCGTACCGCATCCGGCGCGAACTTGGCTCGCTCGCCGCGGCGCTGGGTGGCCTCGACGCGCTGGTCTTCACCGCCGGCATCGGCGAGCATGCCGCGCCCATCCGCGAGCGCGTGTGCCGCGACGCGGCCTGGCTGGGCCTCGTGTTCGATGCCGCCGCCAACGCCGCGCACGGCCCGCGCATCAGCAGCGCGGCCAGCAGGGTTTCGGCATGGGTGGTTCCCACCAACGAGGAACTGATGATCGCGCGCCATACGCTGGCCCTGCTGGCGGCCTGACCATCGGCGCGAGCGGCTGCGTCGATGCGCCCACAGCCGCGCACGGCGCCCGGCCCGGCGCGATGACGATCAAGCTCGCCCGATGGTAGTCACGCGCGCGAACGCTGCCGCAGGTCGCAAGTCAGAGCGAGCGCCCGTCGTATTCCTGCACGGGGATCGTCGAAAGCTCGATGTCATCGAGGCAGCGGATGTTGATCGCGGCCATCGCGTTGCCCTTCGGATCGGTGCCTTCGCCATAGGGATGGATACCGCACACCGGGCAGAAGCGATGCTTGATGACGTGGCGGTTGAAGGTGTATGTGCTCGCCGCGCCCTCGGGCGTGAGCAACTGCAGCTGCGCGCGCGGCACGAACCAGAGCAGTGAACCCTTGCGCTGGCAGATCGAGCAATTGCATGCCATCGCACCCTTGATCTCGCCTTCGACCTCGAAGGCGACCCGGCCGCAGTGGCAGCTACCCTTGTGCTTCATGTGCCCCTCCTGGATCTGTGCGGCCTGGCCGGCAGCGGCTGTCGCAGGGAACTAGGCATTGGCCCCCGGCCCGCCAGCGCTCCCCTTCCGCAAGAGCGCGCCAATTCGGATGCCCAGCCATGCCATCGGCAGGTACGCGACCAGCAGGTCCAGCGCGATGAACCAGGCCGGCGCGGGAATCATGAAACTGGCCGCCACGCCCCCGCACAGGAAGACCGCGCCGATCACGTAGGCCAGTTGCGGCCTGAAGCTGCCCGCGAACAGGTAGGTCACCAGCGCGCCCGCAAGCGTGCCCAGGGCGTGCGCCAGGAACGGCATGATGAAATGCCGCGGCTCGAACAGGTGCATCGAGGCCGCCAGGCTTTCGGCGTTGGTCACGTCCACGCCCGCGGGAGGCGGGATCAGCGACGGACTGATGGTGATGAGCGCCATGTTGACGCTGCCGCCGAGAACCAGGCCGGCAAGGACGGCGAGCGTGTTTCGCAGCAGCTTGGGCATGTGCACTTCCCCTCGAATGCCTGTTGCCGACGCTCAATCGCGGCCACGCCGTCGGGGCGGGGTTCCACAGGCGAGGACGTCGGCCCGAATACGATGCCAGCCGGCGCCCGGCCCGCGCAACAACCCGGCTGGAAGGGCCG
>JAGOEZ010000071.1 GCA_017997455.1 Lysobacterales bacterium
CACGCCCTTGAGCGCGTGCGCGAGCAGGTCGTCGGGCCGCGTGTTGCGGAACGCGCCGCGCGGGGCCTTGCCCACCGGCGTGCGGCGCGCGGCGACGATGTAGGCGTCCTGGATCTGGCGGGTCATGTCAGTTCCTCAGCGGTTTGCCGGTGCTCAGGGTATGCAGGATGCGCTCCTGCGTCTTCGGCATCTGTGCCAGCGCGACGAAGTGCTCGCGTTCGCGGTCGAGCAGCCATTGCTCGTCGACCAGCGAGCCGCGCTCGATATCGCCGCCGCACAGGGCCGCGGCGATGCGCGAGGAGACCTCGTAGTCGTGGGCCGAGATGAAGCCCCCCTCGCGCATGTTGACCAGCATCATCTTGATCGTGGCGATGCCGGTGTCGCCGGCCACCGGCACCTGGCGTGCCGGCAGCGGCGGGCGCCAGCCGGACTCGGCCAGCGCCCGCGCTTCCTGGATCGCGACATGCAGCAATTCGTGGGCGTTGAACACCACGGTGTCGGTGGCGCGCAGCAGCCCCAGTTCCTTCGCCTCCAGCGCACTGCCCGAGACCGTGCCCATGGCCACGGTCTGGAAGTACTTCTGCAGGAAGGGCAGCACATCGCCACCTTGCACGAACTGGGCGCGTTCAGCGCTGCGCAGTGCGATCTCCTTGCAGCCGCCGCCGCCGGGTAGCAGGCCCACGCCGGCCTCGACCAGGCCGACGTAGCTTTCCAGCGCGGCCACGGTCCTGGCGGAGTGCATCTGGAATTCGCAACCGCCGCCCAACGCCATGCCGCGGATCGCCGACACCACCGGCACCAGCGCGAACTTGATCCGCATCGAGGTCTGCTGGAAGCGGTTGACCATGGCGTCGAACTCGGCGATGCGTCCGCCCTTGAGCGACTCCATCGCGCCCGAGAGGTCGGCGCCGGCGCTGAAGGGTTCGCCGGTCTGCCAGATCACCAGCCCGCGCAGCTTGCGCTCGGCGAGGTCGATGGCCTGGTGGATCCCGTCCAGCACGCCGCCGCTGACGGTGTTGAGCTTGGTCTTGAACGAGACGATGCCGACCTCGTCGTCCAGCGTCCAGCAGCGCACCGCGTCGCTCTCGAACAAGGTGCTGCCGGCCACCGGCTTCTCGCCCAGCACCGGGTCGGGAAAGTGCTGGCGCCGGTAGACCGGGTTGGCGGAACGCGGCCGCGCGGCATTGATCGACGGCGCATAGGAGCCCTCCGCGCCGTGCACGCCCTCGCGGCCATCGCCGACCCATGCCGGCAGCGGCACCCTGGCCATGGCCTTGCCGGCCGCGATGTCGGCGGCGATCCAGCCGGCGACCTGCTTCCAGCCCGAGGCCTGCCAGGTCTCGAAGGGCCCCGCCTGCCAGCCGTAGCCCCAGCGGATCGCGAGGTCGACGTCGCGCGCGTTGTCGGCGATGTCGGCGAGATGGTACGCGGTGTAATGGAACAGGTCGCGGAAGACGGACCACAGGAATTGCGCCTGGGGATCGGGCGATTCGCGCAACTGGCCCAGCTTCTCGGCTGGATTGCGCAGCTTGAGGATCGCCGCCACCGCCTCGCTGGCCCCGCCGTCGGCCAGGCGATAGTCCTGCCGGGCGAGATCCAGCACCTGGATGTCCTTGCCCACCTTGCGGAAGAAGCCGGTGCCGCTCTTCTGGCCCAGGGCGCCCTTCGCGACCAGCGCGGCCATCCAGTCCGGCGCCTTGAAGTACGCGTGCCACGGGTCCTGCGGCAAGGTGTCGCCCATGGTCTTGATCACATGGCCCATGGTGTCGAGCCCGACCACGTCGGCGGTGCGATAGGTGGCACTCTTTGGCCGCCCGATCGCGGGGCCGGTGAGCGCATCGACCACGTCGAAGCCGAGGCCGTAGGCCTGAGTGTGGTGCATGGTCGAGAGGATCGAGAACACGCCGATGCGGTTGCCGATGAAATTCGGCGTGTCGCGGGCGGTGACCACGCCCTTGCCCAGGGTCGAGGTCAGGAAGGCCTCGAGGCCCTGCAGGACGGCGGGCGCGGTCCGCGAGATCGGAATCAACTCGGCGAGGTGCATGTAGCGCGGCGGATTGAAGAAATGCACACCGCAGAATCGCGCGTGCAGGGCATCGGGCAGGCCCTTGGCCAGGTCCATGATCGGCAGGCCCGAGGTGTTGCTGGCCAGGATCGCGTGCGGCGCCAGGTGCGGGACGATCTTGCGATAGAGGTCGTGCTTCCAGTCCATGCGCTCGGCGATCGCCTCGATCACGAGGTCGCAGCCGCGCAGCAACTCGAGGTGCTGGTCGTAGTTGGCGGCCACGATCTCGGCGCCGCGCGCCTTGGTCGCGAGCGGGGCGGGCGAAAGCCTGGCCAGGTTCGCGATGGCCTTGCTGGCGATGCCGCTGGGGTCGCCCTCCTTGGCCGGCAGGTCGTAGAGCAGCGTCTCGACGCTGGCGTTGACCAGGTGGGCGGCGATCTGGGCGCCCATCACCCCGGCGCCGAGGACGGCGACGCGGCGGATGCGTAGGGTCGGGTCGGACATGGAGGCCTCGTGCGGTCGGTGGGGACGGGCGGCGCCACGGCGGGCGCCGGCCTCAGGGTGCGCGCAGCCCGGCGGCGGCGAAGCGCACGAATTCGCGCGCGGCATGGCGGCGGTGCTCGCCCTCGCTGCGCACGGGCGGGCGCTTGATCATGCCGAAGTCGCTCATGGCATAGGTCAGGGCCCCGGCGATGAAGTCGAGGCGCCAGTACAGGGCTTCCTTGTCCAGTCCGGGCATCAGGTCCTGGATCGCCTGGGCGAAGTTCTTGAGCACGTAGCCGTAGTTGTCGGACAGGAAGCGGCGCAGGCTCTGGTCGTGCTCGGCATAGGCCCGCGCCAGCACCCGCATGAAGGCCGAGCCACCCAGCCGGTCGCTGGACAGCGCCAGGGCCGGCTCCACGAAGGCCTCGAGGATGGCCTCCAGGGTCGGCGCCTCGCCGCTGGTGACCCGGCGCAGCGCGCCCAGGCGGGTCTCGGTCAGCTCATCGAGCCGGCGCCGGAACACCTCGTTGATGAGGTTGTCCTTGGAACCGAAGTGGTAGTTGACCGCGGCCAGGTTGACGTTGGCGGCGGCGGTCACCTGGCGCAGCGAGGCGCCGGCGAAGCCGTGGCGCGCGAACAGCTCCTCGGCGGCCGAGAGGATGCGTTCCTTGGTCGAGAAGTGCGGGTGGGTCACGGCTGCGAGTATCGCGGAGGCCCCGGTCGCGGGGCCAACCCCCGCAGCGCTTCAAACAAGCGTTTGAGGGTAGCCCCACGACGCTGCCGGGGTCAATCGCAAGGGCTGCTTCCATGCCGCGAAACCTTGCGCGGTTGTCACGCCAAGTGCCCGGATTGTCTCGAAAATGTGTTACGCTCCGCACGTTTTTCGCCGGGCCCTGCCCGCACAATTCACGGCCACAACACGGAGATTCGCATGGCGCTGGAGCGCACCCTTTCGATCATCAAGCCGGACGCGGTCGCCAAGAACGTGATCGGCGAGATCTATTCCCGATTCGAGAAGGCGGGGCTGCGCATCGTCGCGGCGCGCATGAAGCACCTGTCGCGCCGCGAAGCCGAGGGCTTCTACGCGGTGCATCGCGAGCGCCCGTTCTTCGCCGCGCTGGTCGAGTTCATGATTTCCGGCCCGGTGATGATCCAGGCGCTCGAAGGCGACGACGCGATCGCGAAGCATCGCGAGCTGATGGGAGCGACCGATCCGAAGAAGGCCGCGCCGGGCACGATCCGCGCCGACTTCGCGCAGTCGATCGACGCGAACGCCGTGCATGGTTCCGACGGCGTGGATACCGC
Organism: Lysobacterales bacterium; assembly: GCA_017997455.1. GTDB lineage: Bacteria > Pseudomonadota > Gammaproteobacteria > Xanthomonadales > Ahniellaceae > JAGOEZ01. The sequence goes on from JAGOEZ010000071.1 coordinate 3,794, forward strand.
GCGCGGAGAGATCGCGTATTTCTTCGCAGACCTCGACGTCTGCGCGCGTTGATCGCATCGACTTCAACGTGACCGCGACCTCGACCACTCCCGCGAAGATCAATCTCCTCGGCCTCGACCGGCCGGGGATGGAAGCGTTCTTCGAGTCGCTGGGCGAGAAGCGCTTCCGCGCGCACCAGGTCATGAAGTGGATCCATCACCGCCACGTCGATGGTTTCGACGCCATGACCGACCTCGGCAAGGCCCTGCGCGCCAGGCTCGAGGAGCGCGCCGAGGTGCGGGTGCCGACGGTGCAGCACGAGCAGGCCTCGGCCGACGGCACCCACAAGTGGGCGCTGTCGCTGGCTGGCGCCAATGCGATCGAAACCGTGTACATCCCGGAGCCGACGCGCGGCACGCTGTGCGTGTCCTCGCAGGTGGGATGCAGCCTGGCCTGCAGCTTCTGCTCGACCGGGCGCCAGGGCTTCAACCGCAACCTGTCCGTGGCCGAGATCGTCGGCCAGGTCTGGGTCGCGGCCAAGGCGCTGGGCAACGTGCCGCACCAGCGCCGCCGCATCACCAACGTGGTGATGATGGGCATGGGCGAGCCGCTGCTGAACTACGACAACGTGGTGCGCGCGATGAGCGTTATGCGCGACGACTATGGCTTCGGCCTGGCCAACAAGCGCGTCACGCTGTCCACCGCGGGCCTGGTGCCGATGATCGACCGCCTCGCGCAGGACAGCGACGTCAGCCTCGCGGTGTCGCTGCATGCGCCGACCGACGAGTTGCGCGACCAGCTGGTGCCGCTCAACCGCAAGTACCCCATCGCCGAACTGCTCGAGGCCTGCCGGCGCTATGCCGCAGCGCGCCCGCGCACCACGATCACGTTCGAGTACACGCTCATGAAGGGCGTCAATGACCAGCCCGAGCTGGCGCGGCGCCTGGTCAAGCTGCTGCGCACGGTGCCCTCGAAGCTGAACCTGATTCCCTTCAACCCCTTCCCGGACTCGGGCTACGAGCGCTCCGACGAGACCGCAATCCGCGCCTTCCAGAAGATCGTGATCGACGCCGGCGTGATGGCGACCGTGCGGCGCACGCGCGGCGACGACATCGACGCCGCGTGCGGGCAGCTGGTCGGGCAGGTGCAGGACCGCACGCGCCGCAGCCGCGAGTTCAAGGCGCGCCTGGAGGGCAGCCGCGATGCGGCATAGCGCGCTGCTCGCGTTGCTGGTCCTGGCGCTTTGCGCCTGCGGCACGACGACCCCGTCCCGCGACGCATCCGGGGCGAGGTCGCGGGTCGGCGCCGAGCCGTCGCCGGCCGAGATCAACGTCAGCCTCGGCCAGGGCTACCTCGCGCAGGGCAAGCTCGAGATCGCGATGGACAAGTTGCAGCGTGCGCTGGAACTGGACCCCAAGCTGCCGTCCGCGCACACCGTGATCGCGCTGATCTACGAACGCATCGGCGACCGCGCCAATGCCGAGATCCACTACCGGCGCGCGGTGCAACTGGCGCCGAAGTCGGGCGCGACCAACAACAACTACGGCACCTTCCTCTGCGCCGAGGGCAACTACGCCGAGGCCGACAAGTACTTCGAGCGCGCGCTCACGGTGCCGTTCTACGAGACGCCGGCCGTGGCCTGGGCCAACCGCGGCAGTTGCGCGCTCAAGGCCGGCCAGGCCGAACTGGCCGAGCAGTACCTGCGCACGGCGGTGCAGAAGGATCCGAATTCGGCCCAGGCGCTCTACGAGCTCGCCGGCATCCTCGCCGACCGCAAGGATTATTTCCGCGCCCGTGCCTTCGCCCAGCGCTACGAGGCGCTGGCCGGCGACAGTCCCGAATCACTGGCCCTGGGCATGCGCATCGAACTCGGGCTCGGCGATGCCGCAGCCGTCAAGGAATACCGCAGTCGCCTGATCAACGGATTCCCGGATTCCGCGCAGGCCCAAGCCCTCGAAACCAGCGAGCCGCCGCGATGAGCCGCAAACGCCGACGCAACGACCGTCGCCCGATCCACCCGGGGCAAGCCGCGCCCGGCGCGGGTGCGACGGGCGTGCCGCATGATGCGGCAACCGGGCAGGGCGCGGCCCCGGGCAGCGCCGCCGAGGCGGCCGCGCGCGACGCCGAACCCGAGTTGCCGCTCGACGCCGCGACCTCGATCGGCATGCGCCTGCGTTCCGCACGCAACGCCGCCGGCCTCAGCGTCGAGGACGTTGCGCGCAGTTCGCGCATCGGCGTCGGCATCCTCACGGCGATCGAGTCCGACGACCTCGCGGCGCTCGGCGCGCCGATCTATGCACGCGGCTACCTGCGCGCCTATGCGCGCGCGGTCGGCCTGCCCGAGGCGGCCGTGGCGGGTGCGCTGGAAGCGCGCGCGGTGCCCACGCCCGCCCTGGTGGCGACCCAGCGCACCTCGCGCACGCATTACTTGGCATCGCGCTACGCGCCGCCGTTGGCCTATGCGCTGCTCACGCTGGTCGTCCTGGTGCCCTTGGTGATGAGCCTGCGCCCGGCGCTGTCGCCGGCACCGGTGGCCATGCCGGAGCTGCAGCCCATCGATGGCAGCAGCACTGAACTGGGCGTCCCGGCGGCGCCGGCGCTGCCACCCGCGTCCCCGGCGGCGATCGTGCAGTCGTCGGCTTACACCGATGCCGTCGACGCAGGGCCGCCCGAGCCGCCGGCCGCGCTCGACCAGGTCGACGAGCCGCAGCGACCGGTGATGGCGTCGATGGCGGGCATGCCCGAAGCGAAGCCCGCGGGACCGCTCGCGTCGCGGCGGGTGGTGCTGCGCCTGTCGCAGCAGAGCTGGATCGAACTCACCGGCGCCAGCGGGCAGCGGATCGAATACGGCTTGCTCCCGGCAGGCTCGGTGCGCGAATATCAGATTTCGGGCAACGCCAGCCTGCGCATCGGCAATGTGCGTGGCGCGGCCCTGCAGATCGACGGACAAGCGGTCGATCTCGCGCAGCACTCGGCCGGCAACGTCGCCCGGGTGCAGGTGGGCGCAGAGCCTGCCATTCGTTGAACGTGCGGCGCCGCTGGCGCCGCGTCCCGCTCCACCCGGAAAATTCCCTGATGGCCATCGAATTGTTGAATGAACACGAGCAGAGCGAGCTCGTGCGTAACTGGATCCGGCAGAACGCCGGATCGATCCTGGTCGGGATCCTGATCGGGCTCGGGCTGATCGTGGGCTGGCAGCAGTGGCAGCGCATGCAGCGCAGCCAGCAGCAGCAGGCCCAGCTCGACTACCGCGCCCTGGTCGAGGCGGCCGACGCCGGCAAGCCGGAGGACGCCGCCAAACTGGCCGCGACCCTGCGTTCGGACCACGCCAAGTCGGCCTATGCGAGCCTTTCGTCGCTGCGCGATGCGGCCGACGCCATGAAGCAGGGCGACCTCGACGCGGCGGCCGCCGCGCTGGAGTGGAGCCACGCCAATTCCAGCTTCCCGGCACTGAAGGAACTGGCGGCACTGCGCCTGGGCCAGGTGCGGCTCGCGCAAGGCAAGGCCGACGAGGCGCTGCGGCTGGCAGGCGAGGCCGGGGTCGGCGGGTTCAAGGGCCTGGCCGCCGAGTTGCGCGGCGACGCGCTGCTCGCGCTGGACCGCGGAGTCGATGCGCGCGCGGCTTACGAGGAAGCCCTGGCCAGCCTCGACGCCGGGGCGCCGCAGCGGGCCTACATCGAGATGAAGCGCGACGAGGCGCCGTTGGCTGCGACCCCAGCGACGCCAGCGGCGCCGCTGGAGCAGCCGGTGGAGAAGAAGGACTCATGATGCGCAACTGGATCATCCTGGGCCTCGCGTTGTTCGCGCTGGGCGGCTGCAAGTGGCTGCAGTCTCCACTCAAGGAGAACGTCGAGCCGCCGACCGAACTGACCGAGTTCGCGCCCAGCGTCGAGGTGCGTCCCCTGTGGTCGCACAAGGTCGGCGGCGACGGCGAAGGCGCCGGACTGCGCCTGCGCCCGGCGTTTGCCGACGGACGCATCTATGCCAGCGGAGCCGACGAGGGCACCGTGACCGCGATCGACGCGGCCAGCGGCGCGACGATCTGGACCGCCGAAATCGGCGCGGCCGTGGCCAGCGGGGCCGGGGTGGGCGACGGCATCGTGGCGGTGGGCACCATCGACGGCGAGGTCATCGCGCTGGATGCGGCCGACGGCAGCGAGCGCTGGCGCGCCAGCGGTTCCTCGGAAGTGATCGCCGCGCCCGCAATTGGCGACGGCGTGGTGGTGGCGCGGGCCAGCGACGGCCGCATCTTCGGCTTCGAAGCCGCCGACGGCACCCGGCGCTGGGTCTTCGACCGCGGCGTGCCGCTGCTCAGCCTGCGCGGAAACGGCACGCCGGTCATCGGTGGTGGCGCGGTCTTCGCCGGTTACGACAACGGCAAGGTCGTCGCCCTGGGCCTTGCCGACGGCAAGCTGCTCTGGGAGCAGGCCCTGGCGCAGCCCGAGGGCCGCACCGAACTCGACCGCATGGTCGACGTCGACGGCGAGATCGCCCTGGCCGGCACCGAACTGTACGCGGCGTCGCATCGTGGCCAGGTCGGGCAACTGGCCTCGAACTCCGGGCGCCAGCAGTGGGTGCGCGAGATGTCGGCCTATGCGGGCATCGCGGTGGCCGGCGGCATGGTCTTCGTGGCCGATGTCGACGGCGTGGTCCACGGGCTCGATGCCGGCAGCGGCAGTTCGACCTGGAAGCAGGAGGGGCTGGCGCACCGCTGGCTGTCGTCGCCGGTGGCGATCGGCAACTACGTGGCGATCGGCGACCTCGAGGGCTACGTGCACTGGCTCGACGCCAGCGACGGCAACCTGGCCGCGCGGGTGCGGGTTGGCAAGCAGGCCATCCGCGCAGCGCCGCTGGCGGTCGGCAATGACCTGTATGTCGCCGACACCGAAGGCACGATCGCGGCATTCCGCGTCGGCGGCTGACGCGGGCAGGACTTGTGGCAGCATCCGGGCGCGGCGTCCGCCGCGCCCCGGTTCCCGGCAGATGAGTGACTCGTGATCCCGGTCGTCGCCCTCGTGGGCCGTCCCAACGTGGGCAAGTCCACGCTGTTCAATGCGCTGACGCACTCGATGCAGGCGTTGGTGGCCGATCGCCCCGGGGTCACCCGCGACCGCCACTACGGCATCGCGCGCGAGGGTGAACGCAGTTTCGTGGTGGTCGATACTGGCGGACTCGACGGCGCGGACGATGAACTGGTGGGGCTGGCGGCGCAGCAGACCCGTGCCGCGATCGACGAGGCCGCGGTCCTGGTGCTGGTGGTCGATGCCCGCGGCGGCGTCCTGCCCGGTGACCGCCTGATCCTCGATGCGCTGCGCAAGCAGGGCAAGCCCCTGCTGCTGGCGGTCAACAAGGCCGATGGCGTGGACGAGGCCGGCGCGCTGGCCGAGTTCTCGCGCCTCGGCGTGCCCGACATGATGGCGATGTCGGCCTCGAACCGGCGCGGCACGGCCGCATTGGCGCTGCGCCTGCTCGAACTGCTGCCCGTGCCGGAGGATCCGGCCGTTGCGCCAGCCGACACCGGGATCAAGGTGGCGATCATCGGCCGGCCCAACGTCGGCAAGTCGACCCTGGTCAACCGCCTGCTGGGCGAGGACCGCGTCGTCGCCTCGGGCATCCCGGGGACCACGCGCGACGCGATCTCGGTGGCGCTCGAGCGCGACGGCCGGCGCTACACCCTGATCGACACGGCGGGCGTGCGCCGCCGCGGCAAGGTCGAGGACGCGATCGAGAAGTTCAGCGTCATCAAGACCCTGCAGGCCCTGGCCGAAGCCCACGTCGCGGTGGTGATGCTCGACGCCTCCGAGGGCGTGACCGACCAGGACTCGACCGTGCTCGGCCACGCGCTCGAAGCCGGGCGCGCGCTGGTGATCGCGGTCAACAAGTGGGACGGCCTCGATGCCTACACCCGCGAGCGCTGCAAGACCGAGCTCGACCGGCGCCTGGACTACGTGCCCTATGCGATCAGGCTGTTCATCTCGGCCAAGCACGGCTCCGGGCTGGGCGAGCTGATGAAGGCGGTCGATCGTGCCTACCGGGCGGCGACGCGCGAAATCTCCTCGAGCGAGCTCACGCGCGCGCTCGAGGTCGCCTACGAAAGCTACCAGCCGCCGCTGGTGAACGGCCGTGCCGCCAAGCTGCGCTATGCGCACCAGGGCGGGCGCAATCCGCCGCGCGTGGTGATCCACGGCTCGCGCATCGCCAGCCTGCCGGGCTCCTACCATCGCTACCTCGAGAACTTCTTCCGCACCCGCTTCAAGCTCGAAGGTACGCCGGTGAAACTCGAGTTCCGCGAGGGCGAGAACCCGTACAAGGGCCGCAAGAACGAACTGACCGCGAGCCAGCAGCGCAAGCGCCAGCGCCTGGTGCGCCACGCGCGGCGCGGCAAGCGCTGAGGCCGGTCGCGATGCCGCCGCGCGGCGTCGATGCGGTGATCCTCGCCGGTGGCGCCGGCAGCCGCACCGGCGGCCTCGACAAGGGCTGGGTCCACCACGCCGGACGGCCGCTGGTCGAGTTGGCGCTGGAGCGACTGCGCGGCGAGGTCGCGACGGTCTGGATCAGCGCCAATCGCCAGCTTGCGCGCTACGCCGCGCTCGGCGTTCCGGTGCTGGCCGAAGGCCTGCCGGGTGCGGGCGGCCCGCTCGGCGGCATCGCGCGCGCGCTGGCGGCGAGCGGCGCGGAATGGCTGCTCAGCGTACCGGTCGACGCGCCAGGGTTCCCCGCCGAGCTGGTGCCGCGGCTCGTCGCGGCGGCGCGCCGGCACGGCCGGGCCTGCGTCGCGGCGGGCCCGGAGCGCGAGCAACCGCTGTTCGCGATCTATCCCTGCGCGCTCGCCGCGCGCGCCGCGGCCACGGTGCGCGCCGGCGAGCTCGCGGTCTGGCGCTTCCTGCGCGCGGTCGAGGCGCGACCGGTGCGCTTCGACGCGGGCGGCTTCTCCAACCTCAACACGGCTGGACTACGCTAGGCGCATGCAGCCAAGTCCCCCACCCGAGACCCTCGATTGCCCGATGCGGCTCGACTATCGCGCGGCGCGCGCGCTGCTGCGGGAGCGGCTCGGCGCGCGGCTGCTCGGCGTGGAGCCGGTCGCCCTGGCCGATGCGCGTGGCCGCATCCTGGCCGGTGCACTGCACGCGCGCGGCGACGTGCCGGGATTCGCCCACTCGGCCATGGACGGCTATGCGGTACGCGGCGCCGAACTCGCGGCGGATGGCCCGACCCGCCTGCGCCTGGCCGGCGTCGCGCTGGCCGGCGGCAGCGCCGTCGCGACCCCGGCGCCCGGCCATTGCGTGCGCATCACCACCGGCGCGGTGCTGCCGCCCGGCACGGATACGGTGGTGATTCGCGAGCGCGCGCGGCTCGAAGGCGAATGGATCGAACTGGCGCCGGGCACGCCGGCCGGCGCCAACGTGCGCACGGCTGACGACGACTGGCGCGCGGGCGACGAGGTGCTGCCGGCCGGGCGCGTGCTCGACGCCGGCGCGGTGGCGGTGGCCGCAAGCCTGGGCCTGGCTGGACTCGTGGTGCGCGCGCGCCCGCGCGTCGCGCTGCTGGTGACCGGCGACGAACTGGTCGAGGTCGGCGATCCGCTCGGCCATGGCCAGCGTTACGACAGCAATGCCTGGATGCTGGCGGCGCTGGTGCGCGCGCTCGGCGGGACGGTGGCCGGCATCGCGCGCGTGCGCGACGACGCGACGGCGCTGGCCGCCGCCCTGCGCGCGGCGGCGTCCTGCAGCGACCTCGTCATCAGCAGCGGCGGGGTCTCGGCCGGCGAGGCCGACCTGCTGCCCGGGGTGCTGGCGCAGGTGGGCCAGCCGTGGTTCTGGAAGGTGCGGATGCGCCCCGGCATGCCGGTGCTGTTCGGCGAGGTCGAGGGCACGCCGCTGGCGGCGCTGCCCGGCAATCCGGTCTCGGTCTACGCCACCTTCCGCCTCCTGGTCCAGCCGCTGCTCGCGCAGCGCTGCGCCTGCCCGGCGCTGGATCCGCCACCGCTCCATGCCCGCCTCGCGGCGCCACTGGACAAGATCCACGACCGCCTCGAGTTCCGGCGCGGCAGCCTGCGCTGCGATGCCGGCGGCGGCCTGCACGTGGCGCTGCATCCGCAGGCCGGCTCGGGCGCGCTGCGCAGCGTGGTGCAGTCCGACGTGCTGGTGGAGTTCGCCGCGCCGGCGCGACACTATGCGGCCGGCGAGGTGTTGCCGGTGCACCCGCTCCAGACGGTGGCCTGAGCATGGATCCGAATTTCCCCGCGGTGGCCGAGGTCGAGCCGGCGCAGGCGCTGGTCCTGCAGAGGTCGGGCGCGCCGCTGGTCGACGTGCGCGAACCCGGGGAGTGGGCACTGGGCTCGCCGCCCGGCGCGCACCGCATTCCGCTCGCGCGCGTGCACGAGGTTCCGGGCCTGGCCGGCGTGCCGGCCGA
>JAGOEZ010000258.1 GCA_017997455.1 Lysobacterales bacterium
CATCCTGGCCGGCTTGATCGCGTTGGTCGCGTCCACGCCGGCACTGGCCGGCCGGATCGAGCGCGTCGACCCCGAGAGCTGGTGGGTGGGCATGCGCTCGGATGCGCTGCAGTTGATGGTGCATGGCAAGGACATCGCCGGCAGCGAGCCGCGCCTTGCGCATCCCGGCGTGCGCATCGACCGGGTCACCCGCGTCGCCAGCCGCAACTATCTCTTCGTCGACCTCGAGATCGACGCGGCCACGGCGCCCGTGGACCTCGAGATCCACTTCGAGCGCGCCGGCGAGACCGAGACGATCCGCTATCCGCTGCGCCAGCGCGCGCCCGGTTCCGCCGCGCGGCGCGGATTCGGCCCGCGGGACGTCATCCTCAACCTGATGCCCGACCGCTACGCCGATGGCGATCCTGCCAACGACAGCCTGCCGGGATACACCGATCGCGCCGATCGCGCCGAACCCGGCGGACGCCATGGCGGGGATCTCGCGGGCCTGTCGGAGAGGCTCGATTACATCGCCGGCATGGGCTACACCATGGTCTGGCCGACGCCGCTGATGGAGAACAACCAGCCGGCCCATTCCTACCACGGCTATGCCGTGACCGACCTCTACCGCGTCGATCCGCGCTTCGGCAGCAACGACGACTATCGCCGCTTCGTGGCCGCGGCGCGCGCCAGGGGCGTGGGCGTGATCCAGGACATCGTGCCCAACCACATCGGATCGGCGCATCCGTGGATGCAGGACCTGCCGACGCCGGACTGGATCAACAACCGCGGCGTCTTCCAGCCCACGCGCCACGCGCGCAATGCGCTCAGCGACCCCTACGCCGCCGCCGTCGACCGCGAGGACTTCACCCGGGGCTGGTTCGTGGCCAGCATGCCCGACCTCAACCAGCGCCAGCCGCTGCTGGCCACGTACCTGATGCAGAACGCGATCTGGTGGATCGAATTCGCGGACCTCGCCGGCTACCGCGTCGACACGGTGGGTTACTCCGACACGGCGTTCATGGCCCGCTGGACCGGGCACATCCTCGCCGAGTACCCGCATTTCAGCATCGTCGGCGAGGAATGGAGCCTCAACCCGCTGGTGGTGTCGCGCTGGCAGCTCGATCGCTCCAGCTGGATGGGATCGGGGCGCGGCATGCCCAACATGATGGACTTCCCGCTCGCCGAGGGATTGCGTCGCGCGCTGGCGGCACCCGAGGGCGGCGGCGACGGCCTGATGGACCTGTACTCGATCCTGGTCAACGACACGCTCTATCCCGACGCCTCGAAGCTGGTCCTGTTCGAGGGCAACCACGACATGCCGCGGATCTACAGCGTGCTGGGCGAGGACCTCGGCCTGTGGCGCATGGCGATGGTCTACCTCGCCACCGCGCCGCGCATCCCGCAGCTCTACTACGGGACCGAGTTGCTGATGACCAGCCCGACCCACCGCGACGACGCGGCCGCCCGCCGCGACTTCCCCGGCGGCTGGCGCGGCGACGCGGCCAGCGCCTTCGATGGCCGCGGCCTCGACGCGCGCCAGCGCGAGGCGCAGGACTTCCTGCGCAAGCTGCTCAACTGGCGCAAGCAGGCGACCGCCGTGCACCGCGGCCGCATGCTCCACTACGCACCGGACGCCGGCGTGTACGTGTACTTCCGCCACGACGAATCCCAGCGCTACATGGTCGTGCTCAACAAGAACGCCACGGCGTCCGCGCTGGACCTTTCGCGCTACGCCGAAGGCGTGGCCGGGGCAACCGTCGCGACCGACGTGCTGGGTGGCGGCGAGCGGCGCCTGGACCGCGCGCTGGACTTGTCGCCGCGCTCGGCGTTGATCCTCGCATTGGAATAGTCGCACGCCCGCGGCGGCAGTCGCGGTGGCCCCGCCGGGTCATCCGGCCACGCGCAGGCGCGACGCTGGCGTCGCGCCCGTGGCGCGATGGTCCGCTCAGTCCGGCTTGCCGTGCACCTGCTTGCCGTCCGCGAAGGTGTATCGCACCGCCGCGGCGCGCACGGCGGTCGCATCGGCGCCGTCGAGGTTGCGGTCGAGCACGATGACATCGGCCTGCTTGCCCTCCGCCAGCGCACCGGTCTCGCCATCGATGCCCAGCATGCGCGCGGCCTCGATGGTGTAGGCGCGCAGCATCACGTCCAGCGCCACCGACTGCATCGGCACCAGCGGCGGTTTCTCCGGTTGCTCCGGATCGCGCCGATCCATGGCCACGGCGATGGCCTCCAGCGGCGCGGGGCTGCTCACGTTCCAGTCGCTGCCGCCGACCAGGGTCGCGCCGTTTCCCAGCAGCGAGCGGGCCGGATACATCATCGCGCTGCGCATCGGGCCGATGAAGGGCTGCACGGCGTCGGTGGCGTAGTTGTCGGGCTGCGCCCACAGCAGCTGGAAGCTGGCGTAGACCTCGAGCTCGGCGAAGCGGGGCCAGTCGGCGGGATCGACGAGTTGCAGGTGGCTGATGCTGAACTTCGCGCGCGAGGCCTCGCCCAGGGTGCCACGCGCTTGCGCAAATGCATCGAGGGCAACGCGCACCGCGCGATCGCCGATGGCGTGGGCGTGCACATTGAAGCCGCGGCGGTCGAGCTCGGTCGCGAGGCGGCCGAAGGCCTCCGGGTCCACGTAGAGGTTGCCGGTGTCGCTGCGGCCCTGGCCTTCGACGGGAGTGTAGGGCTCGAGCAGCGCCGCGCTCTGGGTCGGGAATTCCATCACCCCATCGACGAAGACCTTGGCTGTGTCCACGCGCAGGTTGTGCAGGCCCGCGTAGCGCTGGCGCTGGTCCTCTAGCTTGGGCAGCGAGTCCACCTTGCCGTCGGCCTCGGCCTCGAGGGCCGTGGTCACGTCCAGGGTCAGCTCGCCGCTGCGGGCAAGGCTCGCGAGCACTTCCAGTTCCGCCTCCGCCACGGACGCATCCATCACGCTGGTCAGTCCGGCGGCGTGCAGCATCGGCAGCGCCTTGCGCAGCGCGGCGACCTTGGCTTCCAGGGTATCGGCGGGGACCGCGCCGTCGGCGAGCCGCTGCGCGCCGTCGATGAGATGCCCGGTGGGATCGCCGCTGGCGTCGCGCACGATGCGGCCGTCGGCCACGTCAGGCGTCGCGCGCGTGATCCCCGCCGCCGCCAGCGCGCGGCTGTTGAGCCAGCTCGAGTGGCCGTCGGTGGCCTTGAGCAGCACCGGTCGCGCGGCCTCGATCGCGTCGAGGTCCTGGCGGCTGGCCTTGAATCCGGCGGGATTGAGGTCGCTGACCAGCAGCCAGTCGAGGCCGGCAACGGGGTCGCGCGTGGCCTGGCAGGC
>JAGOEZ010000259.1 GCA_017997455.1 Lysobacterales bacterium
TTCCGCGCAGCGGCGACCCAGCCATCGACCTCGGCCAGCAGGGGCTGCACAGCAGCGTCGACGGCTTCCGGCTTCAGCAGACCTTCGTAATCGCCGAGCTTGCGGTAGACGAATTGGTTGTCGACCAGGCCGATGCGGATCTCGCGCACTTCGAGACCGGCCTGTTGCGTCACCCAGGCCTGTACCGCAACGTCCTCAAGGTGATGGGGCTTCACTTCGGTACTCGACTTCACCTCGGTCAGCACCCAGCCGCTGACCGTGCGCTCCAGTGCGTCGGCGCGGACCAGTACGCCGTCGTGACTGAGTGCAGCTTCGAACAGCTGGTCGCCGGGGCGGCACTCGTCGATCAGCGTGCGTGACTCGACAAGTGCCTGCGACAGGTCGCCAAAGTGCTCAATGAGCCGACCGCTGCCAAGCAGCGCGCGCGCGAGTTCACCGAACTGAGTGCCGCCTTCTAGTCGCTGGCGCTGCTCGGCGCCTTCCTCCCCCAACTCGGGCCGGTGGGCCTGAAGCCAGAGCCGTTTCGGACACTGGCGCGCCTGGAGAATCTTTGACTTCGACAGGCCACGGGGACGGACCTTGGGATTGTCGGTCATTCGGCGGTCTCACCATTCCTCTGGAACACCGGAGCAGATGCACCCGGCCTGCGCCCATGTGCACCTGGTCATCAGTGACGACGCCGATTGGTGACTTCGCCCGGGCTGATCGACTCGACGGTAGCGCAGCATCGGTCGCAATGCACCGCCCGCAGGACGGGATGCGACCGTAGTTGTCGCGTATAGACCGGACTCTGCGCACATGAAGACCAACGAACGACTGTGCTGGACGGTGCTGCCGATGACCAAGGGCCTGCAGCGGCTGGGAACTCTGGGGATCGAACTGCCACCCGAGGCCGACTGGCAAAGTGAGCGGCTGGCACTGCTGCACCCGGCCACACGACCTGGCGAGGTAGTAGCGTGGCGCGAGGTCGGCGAACCGCAGCTATACGCCGCCCTGACGGCCGATCAGGGCCCGGGCAGCGGCGCGCGCTTAACCGACGCGCTGCGCGCGGGCGAAGGCGACTGGTGGCGCACGGCGCACGCCTGGACCGCATTCGCGCGCTGGAACCCGAATCACCGCGAAGACTGGGACCGCTGGTTGGCGCCCTGCGCCGCACCCGATGATGACGGGCTCGCAAGGCTGCTGGCACCGACCCGCGGCTGGATGATGTGGGATTTCCAGTTCATTGCCGCAATGAGCGCTGCCGGCGTCGGCTGGGACACCGCGGACGCCCTGCGCCGTGATTGGACCCTGCAACGGCCGGGGATCGAGGCGCGCTTGGCGGCACTTCGCATTGGCGGCGTGCCGTTTGAGCAGGCGCTCCGGCGCCGGACGTTGCCGCCGCTCTACCAGACTACGCGGCTGGACGCCTGGCCGGTTCAGCGGCTGGCCCGCTGGGCTTCTGCAGCAGCGGCCGGACGCACGGCAGCGCGTACGGTCAACGCAACAGTCGGCTTCTCGCTGTCGGAGGACGAGGCCCGGCGGGTGAAGGCCTGGGCCGGTCCGATGGTGACTGGCCATATCAACGAGGACGTGGAATTCCCCGGTATCGAGTTCGTGTTGTGGATTGGGCCGTTCGGCGAGCAGCTTGAGGCGCGTGTCGATCGCGAGACACTGCAGTTGCGATAGTCCGTCATCCAACTGTTCGGGCCTGCCGAATTTCCTCGGCGGCGACCGGAGTCAATCGCCCGCAGAGCGGGCTCCTGCAAGGCCGGCTTCGCAGGAGCCCGCTCTGCGGGCGATAGGCCTCGACGCGACAACGCTAGATGCGTCGCGACGTGGTCGCGGCTGAAGCCGCTCCTACGGGTGCCGGGCCGACGTCGGGCTAGTCGGCGCCGATATCCGCGTCATTGACCGCGACCCAGCCTTCGCCCGGGTCGAACTTCGTGATGGCCGCCGCCTTGGCTTCGCTCTCCGGGCCGAGGTCGGCCTCGTAGATGACGCCGTCCTGGTTGATGATGAAGGTCATCACGCCGGTGTCGCCGTAGACGGCGGGCCAGGCGATCGCGCCGAAGCCGGCGACCTGGTGGCCGTTGATCGTGTAGTCCCAGGCACCGCCCTTGGCCGCGGCGCCCTGGCCGCCAAGCGATTGGTAGTGGTAGCCGAGGAAGGGTTCGCCCGCGTCGCGCTTGCCCATCACGAGCGCCGCCAGGTCCGCCAGCGGCGCCAGCGGGCTCTCCACGGCGTCCGGATCGTCGGCGTCCACGGTCCAATAGAGGCCGTCGCGCTGGCCGGGCGTGCTGGCGATGCGAGCCGCGTACTCGACCACGCCGTCGCCGTCCTGGTCGTTGCTCAGGTACTCGAGCTGCGCGGCCGCGATGATGTCGAGCACCGAGACCGCGTTGATCTCGTTGGCGCCGACGTAGCGGTTGCGCAACTCCTCCACGCCCGCCTTGCCGTCGAAGGACCAGCGGTTGCCGCGCTTGACCAGCGGGAAGGGGAACGGGAATCCCTCGGCGCCCACGATCAGGGTGCGCGTGTCGCCGGTGCCGGAGAGGCTGCGGAACTCGGAGTAATTCTCGTCGAAGCGCGCGAAGCGCGCCATCATCTGCGCGCGGTCCTCGACCTGCGACTCGTGGAACCGGGTGAACTCGGGGCCCAGCAGGCGGTCGAGCTTCTTGCCGTCATCCTTGGCCTTCACCGCGGCATCGAGCGCCTCGACGGCGGCCTCGGGCGTGCGGAACTTCTCCTGGGCGGCAGCCGGCAGTGCCAGCAGCAGGCCCAGCGCCAACGCGATCACGATGCGGTTGTTCATGGGATTCTCCTGGTCTACGGGCTAGGGGGGCGCGGCTCAGCGTCGCCGTCCGCCGCCGCCGCCGCCGCGGCTCATGCCACCGCCACCGCCTCCGCGACTGGACGCGCCCCGGCTGGAATACGCCTGGCTGCTGCGCGCACTGCTGCCGCCGGAATAACTGCCGCGCGAGGCCGACGACGAGCGCGCCGACTGCCCGTAGTTCCCCGCATTCTCGTAGCGGCCGGTACCGCCGCTGGCGGAACGGTTGTAGCTGCCGGCCGACGCGCCTGCGCCGCCGCCGGAGGGCCGCGTGTAGCCGCCGGCGGAACCGCCGCGGTTGGCGGCCGCCTGCCCCGAGCCGGCGCGGTTGGCCCCGGTCTGGGCGGCACCAGCGCGGTTCGCCCCGGTCTGGGCCGCGCCCGCGCGGTTGGCGCCTGCCTGTCCGGTGCCGGCGCGGTTGGCCGTCGCCGGCCGCGAACCGGTCTGCGTCGCCCGCC
>JAGOEZ010000260.1 GCA_017997455.1 Lysobacterales bacterium
AGAGCGTGGCGCTCGAAGCAAACGAGGAGATGTGGCCGCCGAGTTCGCCGGGTTTGCGGTTGGCGCGCACCACCATCGCCATCGCGTTCCAGCGCAGCATGGAGCGGATGCGCCATTCGATCGCGGCGTCACCGGGGCTTTGCGCCTCGCGCTGCGGCGGGATCGTGTTGACGTAGGCCGTGGTCGGCTGGAAGGGAATGTGGCCGCCGGCGCGACGGGTTTCGTCGACCATGCGTTCGAGCAGGTAGTGCGCGCGCTCGGGGCCGTCGGCGCCGATCACGGCGGTGAGGGATTCGATCCACTCGCGGGTCTCGACCGGATCCAGGTCCTGGTCGAGCAGGTCCTTGAGGAGTTGCTCGTTCATGGCTTCGTTCCTCGCCCACGCGCCTCGTCGGGAGGGGGATCATACGACGGTTGCACCGCACCGGGAGCGCCTGCACCAGCGTGGTGCAATACCCCGCCAAGCCGCGCCAATGCTGGCCTGCAGCATGGTGCCCTGCCGCTGGGGAAGGCCATCGCGGCCGTCGGTCGCCCGATGCGCCGGCGCGCACATTTCGCTTCGGAACCCATTCCTATACTTCGGGCGCTTTCCACAGGGGTTGCCGCCTTGCGCTCGAGTCGCCTGCTGTCGATGCTCGCCGTGCTGCTGCTCGCCTGCGGCGCGCCCACGCTCGCGATCGAGAACACCGTGGTGCTCGCGCCGGCTATCGCGGCGCGGCTGCTCGAGGCCAAGCCGGGGCAGCGCATCGAAGTCGGCGCGGTGCCGCGCAATGCGGGCGCGCAAGCGCCGGCGGTGTTCAAGCGCATCGAGGTCTATGCGGCGGATGCGCGCATCGTGGTGATGGGCGATGCGGGTCCGGTCGAGGTGCCGCGCAGCACGAACCTGCACTACATCAGCGTCGAGGGGCCGCGGGTGGCGCTGAGCCTGGATCCCGACACGGGCGCGGGCGAGGGCCTGCTGATCGCCGACGATGGCATCAATTATTCGCTCGCTGCGCGGTCACGGGATGGCGGGCTGGAACTGGCGATCGACCGGCGTGCGGATCGAACACCAGCCGGAATCCCGCTGGTGTACAGCAGCGAGTCACGCAGCGATGTTCGCGAACCCAGTGCGTCGCAGCTGCTGGAGAGTTCATCCAGCGACTCTGAGTCGACCAACGCTATCGATGCCGTCGCCGGCGGCACGCGCCAGGCCGTCGTGGCAATCGACACTGACAACGAATTCATGGAGCTGAAATTTGGTAACAGCAGCACCAGTGCGACGAACTACATCGCGGCCCTTTTTGCGCAGATGAACGTGATCTTCGAGCGCGACCTCGACCTCAACCTCGTGCAGGGCACGGTCATCCTGCGCCCCTCGTCGGTCACCGACCCGTATCCGTCGACGTCGAACACGGACGTCGACGACCAGCTCGACGAGCTCGGGATCTGGTGGCGCGATAACCAGTCGTTCGTCGCGCGGGCTTTCGTGTTGCTGCTGTCGGGCAAGTCGCAATATGCTGAGGAGTCGCTGGGTGTGGCGTGGCTGGGGAGTTCGGGCATCTATTGCAGTGCAACCGGCACGGGCGGAAGCACAAACATCTACGGGCACTACAGCCTGAATCGCGTCTTCCTTTTCAACGGGGCGACCGCCGCCAGCGACACCTTTGTCACGCCGCACGAGTTGGGCCATAGCCTGGGTGCGAGTCACACCCATTGCACCAGTGCAACGACGGGAAACTACCCCACGTCCGTCGATACCATCGATCGTTGCTGGCCTTCCGAAGCGACCCGGGGATGCTATTCCGGCGGAATCTCCTGCCCGGCGACACAGAACATAAACGGCGTCCCCAACGTCACTGGCACGCTCATGAGCTACTGCCAGGTGCAACGTACCGTGGCTTGCTCCGCCGCGAAAGTCTTCGCACCGATCCAGCAGACTCGCCTGCATGAACGCATTGCGGCCAACTTCCCGGGCTGCATCACGCCGACCGTAGGCGCGAACCAGGCACCGACGCTCATCGCGCCCTCGACGATCGCCGCCACCGAAGACCAGACCGCCACCATCAACGGCGTGAGCTTCGGCGATGCCGACGCAGGCAGCGACACGCTGACTGCCACATTTAGTGTCGGCGAAGGCACGCTGGACGCGGCCGCCGGCGTCGGCATCACGGTGGGCGGCAGCGCCAATTCGCGCACGATCCGCGGGACGCTGGCCACGCTCAACGCCTACCTGCAGGGTGCGGGACTGAGTTACCAGCCGCTGGCGAACGCTGGCGGCAATCGTGCGCTGTCGATCCTGATCGATGACGAGGGCCACAACGGCAGCGGTGGACCGCGCACGGCGAGCGGCAACAGCAGTATCGCGATTGCTGCGGTCAACGACCCGCCAGTGCTGGGCGTGCCGCCATCGATCGGCACGACCGAGGACACGAGCGTTTCGTTCGGCGGCATCGGACTCACCGACATCGATTCGGGGACCGGGAATCTCACGGTCACGATGGCAGTGGCGCAGGGCACGCTGATCGCGCCACCGGCCGCAGGCATCGCCATCAGTGGCTCGCCCGGCGTCTCGGTGTTGCTGACCGGGACCGCGACGACGCTCACGGCATACCTGGCCACGCCCAACATTGGTTACATGCCGGTCGCCAACTTCAGTGGCAATCTCAACCTGATTGTGAGCGCCAGCGATGGCGGAAACAGCGGCAGCGGCGGCGCGCGCACGGACACCGAGACCTCCACGCTGCAGGTGGCGGCGGTGAACGATGCGCCGACGCTGGCGGCACCGACGGTGATTCCGATCAGCCTCGGCGGCAGCGGGCCCATCACCGGAATCGTGGCGGGCGATATCGACGTGGCCGGTGGATCGATGACGCAGACCTTGAGCGTGCCGGAAGGAACGCTGGCGGCGAGCAGCCAGGCTGGCGTCACCGTGACCGGTTCGGGCACCCAGAACCTGGTGCTCACGGGCACGCTGTCGGCGCTCAACGGCTTCCATGCCCCGACGCCGCGCGTGACCTACGCGCAGGCGGGATCGCCTTCGATCAACGTGCCCTTGTCGATCATCGTCAACGACAACGGCGGAACGGGCAGCGGCGGGGCGCGCACGGCCAGTGCCGGCAGCATGCTGCGCACGGGCACCCTGTTCATGAACGGCTTCGAGTGAGTCGAGGCCCATCGCGCGCAGAGCGCGCTCCTACAAAGCCAACCCTGTAGGACCGCGCTCTGCGCGCGATGGGCCGCGATACCGCCCTTGTAGGAGCGCGCTCTGCGCGCGATGGGCC
>JAGOEZ010000072.1:0-5677 GCA_017997455.1 Lysobacterales bacterium
AGGCCCTGGACCAGGATCTGCTCGCGCGAGCGCAGGACGTCTTCGGGCACGCTCCGGGTCGGGCTCGCCGCCAGGTGCGGGAGCGCCGCCGACCAGACCACCCGCGCATGCTGCAGGCCGAAGCGCAGCTCCGCGTGCAGCACGCCGATGGCGGCGATCTCGGCCACGTCGCGCGCGCGCAGCAGCGCCGAGGCAAGCGCCGCCGGGGTCGCCTCCCCTGCCGACGACCGGCTCTTGCGCACCTCGAGCAACGAATTGGGCTGCACGCCTCGACCCCGCTCCCTGTACCGGAAGTCTAGCAAGCGCCATGCCCGGCGACCCGGGCGGGACCCGAACCCCTGCCGGCCGCCTTGTCCGTTCAACCCGATGAAGGCGCCGCCCGTCGGCGCCACGGCATTTGCTACGCTGCGGCCCGATGACGGGCGAGCCGACCGATGAGGAACTCATGCTCGCGTATGCGCGCGGCGACCTGCGCGCCTTCGACCTCCTGTATGCGCGCAACCGGGGCCCCTTGTACCGGTTCCTGCTGCGCTCGGCGGGCGACCGTGCCAGCGCCGAGGAACTGTTCCAGGAGACCTGGGTGCGCGTGATCGGCGCCCGCCAGCGCTACCGGCCCGAGGCGCGGTTCACGACCTGGCTGCTGGCCATCGCCCACCGCCTGCTGATCGACCAGTCGCGTCGCGCCCGCCCGCTCACCGGCAGCGACGCGGCGGAGCTGGCCCTGGCGCAGGAACCGGCGCCCGCGCACGAGTCGCCCGAGCAATCGCTCGGCGCCTTCGAGCTGGCGCGGCGCGTCCAGGCGGCCCTGGCGGAGCTCCCGGCCGAGCAGCGCGAGGCCTTCCTGCTGCGGGCCGAACTCGAACTCGGTCCCGATGACATCGCGCAGGCGACCGGGGTCGGCCGCGAGACGGCGAAATCGCGCCTGCGCTACGCGGTCGCGCGGCTGCGCGAGAGGCTGGGCCCGTGAGACCCGACGACCCGCCGGACCTCGACGCCGCGCTGGCGGCCTATCGGCGCCTGCCGCGTGCCGAACCTCCCGCTGCGCTCGACGCCGCGATCCGGGCGCGCGCGCGCGCGGCGGTGGCCACGCGGACAAGGCCGCGCTGGCCGGTGCTGTTCGCCACGGCCGCGACCCTGGTGCTCGCCGCAAGCCTGGGCTGGCGCGCATGGCGCGACGGCGCGGAGCAGCCGGCGCCCCTGGTGCCCCCGGAAGCGGCCGTGGAGGCTGCGGCGCCAGCTGGAAACGTCGCCGAACCGGCCGCCACGGCCATGCCCGCCACGACGCCGGCGGACCATGCCAGCGCCGACGCCGCGCCGCTGCAGGATGCGCCGGCACGCGCAAAGCAGTCGACCACCGCGCCGCCTGCGCAGGCCGTGACCGAAGCCCTCGAACTGCGCGGCCAACGCGAATCGGAACGGCCGGAACCATCGCCACCACCCGAGCCGCAAGCGTTTTCCGGTACCGCCACCGACGCCGCGCGGGACGTGCCCGCCGCGCCCGCGCCCCCGCCGCCGGCGCCTCCCGCAGCGGCGGCGCCGGCGCCGCAGCCAGCCGCGAACGCGGCGCCGATCTCGATCCACGGCCAGTCCTCGCTCGGGCAGTTGAAGAAGGCCGAGGCGGCGGCCACGGAGGCCGACGCCCGGCAGTCCGTGACGGACGGGGAAGCCGCAACGCGCGCCGATGCCGCAGTCACGGGCGTCGAAGCGGCGCCGGCTGCGACTGCGACAGCGGGCGCAAGCCCCGAACGAACGCGGCGCCAGGCCGGCATGGGCGAGGCCGCCACGGCGGCCCTCGAGCCGATTCGCGCACTCCTGCGCCAGGGCCGTCATGCCGAGGCGCGGGAGGCGCTCGAACGCTGGCGCAGGGACTGGCCCGACGCGGTCGTCCCCGAGGACCTGCGGACCCTGCTGCAGTGACCCCGCAGACGCTGGCCGGCCCCGCCCGCCACGCGATCGAGGTGCGCAAGAGCCGCTTCATCGCCCAGGCGGCGGCGGCCGCGACGCCGGAGGCGGCGGCCGGATTCATCGCGCACTGCGCCGATCCCGATGCCCGGCACAACTGCTGGGCCTGGCGCGTCGGCGCCCGCTATCGCTTCCACGACGCCAACGAGCCTGCCGGTACCGCCGGACGTCCGATCCTCATGGCGATCGATTCCCAGGGACTCGACCAGGTCGCGGTCGTGGTCACGCGCTTCTACGGCGGGATCAAGCTGGGTGCCGGCGGCCTCGCGCGCGCCTACGGCGGCTGCGCGGCCGAATGCCTGCGGCAGGCGCCGCGGGTGGCGCTGGTCGAACGTCTGCGCCTGCGCGTGGCGGCCGGGTTCGATGCCGTGGGCGCGGTGCATCAATTGCTGGCCGCGCATGCGGGCACGCGGCTGCATGAACGCTGCGCGGCCGATGGCATCGAGGTCGAGGTGGAATTGCCGGCGGATCGTCGCGCCGGATTCGAACAGGCCCTGCGCGACAGCACGCGCGGCCAGGCACGGGTCAGCCGGATCGACGAGTCCGGACCGCAGGCCGGGTCCTGACCGCGATCGCCGTGCCGCGCTGCGCGCCGGCCGCGGCCCGGCCCCGGTCCGGTCCCAACCCGCCCGGACCCCGTTACAGTGTGCGCACGCTCGCAGTCCCGCCCCGACGCCATGCCCGATCCCGCCAGCACGACCGAACCCGCCAGCCGCAACGGCTGGCGCCCGCTTGCCGCGGCGTGGCCGCTGGTGCGGCGCCACCGCGGCCTGCTCCTGGGCTGGCTGCTGTTCCTGGGCCTCGCCTCGCTGGCGACCCTGGCACTGCCGGTCGCGGTGCGGCAGATGATCGACCACGGATTCTCGGCGGCAGACGCCGCCACCGTCGACCGCTATTTCCTCGGCCTCTTCGCCGTGGCCCTGGTGCTGGCCCTGGCAACCTCGCTGCGCTTCTGGTTCGTGAGCCTGCTCGGCGAGCGCGTCACCGCCGAGTTGCGCCAGGCGGTCTACGACCGCCTGCTCGGCCTCGACCAGGCCTTCTACGAACGCACCCGCACCGGGGAACTGCTCTCGCGCCTGACCACCGACGCCGAACTGGTCCAGGTCGTGGTCGGCTCCAGTGCCTCGGTCGCGGTGCGCAGCGCGGTGATGCTGGTCGGCGCCTCGGCGATGCTGGTCGTCACCAGTCCCCGCCTGGCCGGCTTCGCCGCGCTGGTGATCCCGCTGGTGCTGGTGCCGATGCTGCTGTTCGGGCGCCGCGTGCGCGGCCTTTCGCGCCAGAACCAGGACCGCATCGCCGACACCAGCGCGCTGGCCAGCGAGACCCTCAACGCAATGCCGACGGTGCAGGCCTACACCCGCGAGCCGGCCGAGTCGGCGCGCTTCGCCGAGGCGGTGGCGCGCACGCTCGAGACCGCGCGACGCCGCATCCGCACCCGCGCGCTGCTGACCGCGCTGGTGATCGTGCTGGTGTTCGGCGCGATCACCGGCGTGCTGTGGATGGGCGCGCGCTCGGTCATGGGCGGCGAGATCAGCACCGGCACCCTCAGCCAGTTCGTGCTGTTCGCGGTGCTCGCGGCCGGCTCGGTCGGCGCCCTCACCGAAACCTGGGGCGACGTGTTGCGCGCCGCCGGCGCGATGGAGCGCATCGGCGAGCTGCTGGCCGAGCAGCCCGCGATCCGCGAGCCCTCGCATCCGCCGACCTTCGTGCGTCCGGCGCGCGGCGCGCTGCGCTTCGAGCAGGTGCGCTTCCACTACCCGACCCGGGCCGACCGCGCCGCGCTGGAGGACTTCTCGCTCGAGGTGCGGCCCGGCGAACGGGTCGCGCTGGTGGGTCCCTCCGGCGCCGGCAAGAGCACGGTCTTCGCCCTGCTGTTGCGCTTCTACGATCCCGCGTCCGGTCGCATCACCCTCGACGGCCACGACCTGCGCGAACTGCCGCTGGGCGAGCTGCGCGGCGCGCAGGCGCTGGTGCCGCAGGCCAGCGTGATCTTCGGCACCAGCGCGGCGGAGAACATCGCCATCGGGCGCCCCGCGGCCGGCCGTGCCGCGATCGAGGCGGCGGCGCGCGCCGCCGAGGCCCACGACTTCATCGCCGCCCTGCCGCAGGGCTACGACACCCACCTCGGCGAGCGCGGCGTGCGCCTCTCGGGCGGCCAGCAGCAGCGGATCGCGATCGCGCGCGCGATCCTCAAGGACGCGCCGGTGCTGCTGCTCGACGAGGCGACCTCGAACCTCGATGCGCAGAGCGAGGCCGCGGTCCAGCACGGGCTCGAGCACCTGATGCGCGGCCGCACCACGCTGGTGATCGCGCACCGCCTCGCCACGGTGCAGCGCGCCGACCGCATCGTGGTGATGGACCATGGCCGCGTGGTCGCGACCGGGACCCATGCGGAACTGGTCGCCCAGGGCGGTCTCTACGCCGACCTCGCGCGACTGCAGTTTTCCCAGCAAGGCGCGCTGGAGGCTTGACCTGCATGGCCACCGAACTGCCCGACCGCATCCGCGTCGCCGCATGCCAATGGGGTTTCGACCGCATCGACGGCTGGGACGCGTTCGCGTCCAGGGTCGCGCGGCAGGCGCGCATCGCCGCCGACTACCGCGCCGACTTCCTGCTGCTGCCGGAGCTGGTGACCTTCGAGCTGCTCTCGGCCGAGCCCACGCCGCTGCCGGGCGCCGCGGCGATCGCGGAATTGAGCGCGCGCACGCCGCAGTGGCGCACGCTGCTCTCGCAGCTCGCCGCCAGCCACGGCGTCAATATCGTGGGTGGCACCCACGTCACCCGCAACGAGTCCGGATCGATCCGCAACGTGTGCTACGTCGCGCTGCGCGACGGCACCCTGCACGCGCGCGAGAAGCTCCATGCCACGCCCAACGAGCGCGACGCCTGGGAGGTCGCGGGCGGCGAATCGGCCACCGTGATCGACAGCGACTGCGGGCCGATCGGGATCATGGTCTGTTACGACAGCGAGTTTCCCGAACTCGGCCGCCACCTCGCCGACCAGGGCGCGTTGCTGCTGCTGGTCCCGGCCAGCACCGACGATCGCAACGGCTGGTTGCGGGTGCGCCACTGCTGCCAGGCGCGCGCGATCGAGAACCAGGCCTACGTCGCGGTCGCCGGCAACGTGGGCGACCTCAAGGGCGTGTGGAACCTCGACGTGCAGCACGCCCAGAGCGCGATCCTGACGCCCTGCGATTTCGGCTTCGCGCGCGAGGGGGTGGCGGTGGAAGCGCCGGCCGGCGTGGCGACCACGATCGTCGCCGAGCTGGACATGGGCGCGCTGCTGCGGGCGCGCGCGCACGGCACCGTGCGCAACCTGGCGGACCGCCGCGACGAGCTCTATCGCGTGGCCTGGCGCGAGGGGTCCGGGGACGGCGGCCAGGGCTAGCGCCTGCGTCCCGGCGCGGTCGCCGCCCTGTCGCGCGGCGCGAGCTGGATTACGCCTTTATTTCCAACCACTTGCGTGCCATTCTTCGCATCGATTCATC
Organism: Lysobacterales bacterium; assembly: GCA_017997455.1. Taxonomy (GTDB): domain Bacteria; phylum Pseudomonadota; class Gammaproteobacteria; order Xanthomonadales; family Ahniellaceae; genus JAGOEZ01. The sequence continues at coordinate 5,451 of JAGOEZ010000072.1, forward strand.
GAAGGCGTCGCTGGCCGCAATTTCCGCAACACTGCGCCAGGCCAGGGCCCTGGATTCGCCCGAAACGACGAATGCGGTCGAATTCGTCGCCTGCACGACGAAACGCACATCGTAGTGCCAATGCCCGGGCTCCGGCCCCCGCGGCGGGATCCAGTGCCGATCGAGGTCGAAGATCGAGGGCTCGAGCAGCAGCCCGTCGAGCCCGGATTCCTCCGTCGCCTCGCGCA
>JAGOEZ010000072.1:5777-12107 GCA_017997455.1 Lysobacterales bacterium
ACCAGTTGCTTGGAGAACTCCACGAACGAGAACGGATTGCGGTAGGCGCCGCCGAACTCGCGCCAGTAGCTCGTGTGCAGGTCCTCGACCAGGTAGAGGCCGTCCTGCGCGATCGCGGGAAACAGGTGCATGAAGGTCTGCAGCTGCTGCTGCATGGTGTGGCCGCCATCGTCGATCAGCACGTCGATGCGGCCGACCTGGCGCGCCAGCCGCGCCAGGAACGCCGGATCGGCCTGGTCCCCGATCACGATCTCGAGCTCGGGCGTGGCCAGCGTGGCCGCGCGCGGCTCGATGTCGACCCCGATGATGCGCGCCATCGGCCCGAGGTAGTGGCGCCACATCTGCAGCGAACCGCCGTGGTAGACCCCGATCTCGACCAGCGTGATCGCGCGGCCGCGGAAGCGCTCGAGGTGGCGGTGGTAGATGTCGAAGTAGTGCTCCCACTTGGAGATCAGGCGGCCCGGATTGCGGTCGAAGTAGGCGCGAAGGGGGTTCTCGCTGCGGTCGCTCACGGCGCGGGCTCCGGGTCGGATTGGCTGGAATCGTCGGTATCGCGGCGCTGGCCCGCATCGCCGTCGTGGTCGGCGTCGGCATCGTTGGATGCGGCTGGCAGCTCCGCCGCCGCCGCCTCGACCTCGTCGCCCTCGCCCGCCTGCGCCAGCAACTCGGCATCCAGGGCCTTCGCGGTCTTGGCGCCGAGCCGCCGCAGCAGGTCGGTCTTGCGCACCAGGTTGCCCTTGCCGGCGACCAGCTTGGCCAGCGCATCGGCCAGCAGCGAGCGGCTCTTGTCGAAACTCGACTCCACGCCCCTGAGGTCGCCGACGAAGCCCACGAACTTGTCGTGCAGCTTGCCGGCCTCGTCGGCGATGCGCAGCGCGTTGCGGTTGCGGTCCTCGAAGCGCCACAGGCTGTTGACCGTGCGCAGCGTCGCCAGCAGGGTCGATGCGGTGACCACCACCACGCGCCGGTCGAAGGCGTACTCGTAGAGCGTGTCGTCGGCGCGCATCGCCTCGACGAACGCAGCCTCGACCGGCACGAACATCAGCACGAAGTCGAGCGTGCGCAGGCCCGGCAGGTCGGCGTAGGGCTTGGCCGCGAGGCGGTCGACCTGGGCGCGGATCGAGGCCACGTGGTCGCGCATGTGCGGCGCGCGCTCCTCGTCGGTCGCGCTGGCGCAGTAGCGTTCGTAGGCGGTCAGCGACACCTTGGCATCGATCACCAGGTCGCGTCCCTCGGGCAGGCGCACGATCACGTCGGGACGCTGGCGCCCGTCCTGGGTATTGAAGGTGAGCTGGGTGTCGTATTCGCGGCCCTTCTCCAGCCCCGAGGCCGTCAGCAGGCGCTCCAGCACCATCTCGCCCCAGGCGCCCTGGGTGCGGCTGTCGCCCTTGAGGGCGCGGGTCAGCGCGACCGCGTCGCTGCCGATCTGCTGGTTGAGGCCGCGCAGGGTTTCGAGTTCCTTCTGCAGCAGCATGCGCTCGCGCCCTTCCTTCTCGTAGACCTCGGTCACGACGCGGCGGAAGCCTTCGAGCTGTTCGCGCAGCGGGGTCAGGAGCTGGCCCAGGTGGGTGGCGTTGTGTTCGGTGAAGCGCTGCGATTTCTCGTCGAGGATGGCGCTGGCCGAGGCCTGGAAGGCCTCGCGCATCTCGCCCTTGACCTTGTCGAGCAGCGCGAGGCGCTCGCGCGACTGCGCCTCGCTGGACTCCAACCGCGCGCCCAGCTCGAGCGCATGGCCGCGCGCATGGGCCAGCTCGCGCGACAGCGCCTCGTGCCCGCTGCGCGATTCCGCAAGCGCGCTCGCGAGCCGGTCCATCTCCTCGAGCCGGGTGCGCAGTTCGGCGCGCTGGATCGAAAGCTGGGAAACCGCGGCCTGCTGTTCACGCAGCGCCGCCTCGCTTGCCGCCATGCGGGTCCGGGATTCCTCGAGGCGCTGTTGCAACGCGCGCTGTTCCGCCGCCAGCGCCGCCAGTTCCGGCTCGCGCTCGGCCCGGCCCGCGGCCCGCGCCTGGGCCGACTGGCGCCGCGCCGCGAGGTAGCCGAGCACGGCCACCCCCAGCAGCACGGCTGCGGCGATCAGGACCTGGAGCTCTTGCGGCACCGCGCGCCTCCTTGCGGGGAACGCGGCATTCTAGACGCTGCGCGCGGGGCCGTGGCGGCCGCCGCGCGCGGGTCGGCGCCGCGGATCAGACCTTCTTGACCCAGGCCGCGCACCAGCCCTTGGGATTGACCGACTTGCCCGGGAAGATCGAGCACGGCAACCAGCCGTCGGCCTGCGCCGCCTGGCCGAGGTTGCAACTCGCACAGGCCTGCTCGGCCTTGTGGTTCGGGAATTTGGCCGCGTCGACCTGGGTGCTGTCGTGCCGGTAGCCGAGCGCCGAGGCGGTGGCATCGGACTCCTCGATATGCGGCAGCCCGGCCTGGGCCCGCGCGATCGACGGCGCGAGCGAGGCGGCAACCGGCACCGCGGCGGCGCCGAGGACCACGATCTCGAGGAAACGGCGACGCGAACTGGCTGGGGCTGTCATGGCGGGTTCCCTGGCTGGTTGGAGTTGGGGTGGATCTTGGACGCCATGATCGCATAGGCGATGTGAATGACGCTTGACCCCGCCCACCCCCGCGGCGGCCTCGAAATGCACCGGGGCAGCACCCATAATCAGCGGGCCTGCCACCCGCGCCGGAGTCCCGCCATCGCCGCCCCTTCCGCCGTCGACGCCTTCCTCGATTGCGCCCGCCAGATCGCCGCCGCCGGTCGCGAGCTGGCCGCGCTGGGGTGGACGCCGGCCACCAGCAGCAATTTTTCCATGCGGGTCGCGCCGCAGCGCGTCGCCGTGACCGTCTCCGGGCGCGACAAGGGCCGCCTGAGCGAGCACGACATCATGCAGGTGGACCTCGACGGTCGCGCGCTGGGCACCGATGCCCGGCCGTCGGCTGAAACCGCGCTGCACACCCAGGTCTACCGGCGCATGCCCGGCGTCCACGCGGTGCTGCACACGCATTCGCACAACCAGACCGTGGCCTCGCGCCTGTATGCGCCGGCCGGCCGCATCGTGTTCGAGGGCTACGAGCTGCAGAAGGCGATCAGCGGCCACGCCACGCACGAGGGCGCGCTGGAGGTGCCGGTGTTCCCCAACACCCAGGACATGCCGACCCTGGTGCGGGCGGTCGACGCCTGGCTGGACCAGGGCAAGTCGCTGCATGGCTATCTCATCGACGGGCACGGCATCTATGCCTGGGGCCGCGACATGGCCGAGGCCCGCCGGCACCTGGAGGCCTTCGAGTTCCTGCTGGGCTGCGAACTGGACCTGAGGAGGATGCGGGCATGAGCCGATTGCGGGTATACGCCGAGGGCGACGGGCGCCAGCCCAAGCGCGTGACGACGCGCCACGACGAGATCGCACAGGAACTGGGGCGCCATGGCGTGCGCTTCGAGCGCTGGCGCACCACGGTCGCGCTCAAGCCCGGCGCCGACCCCGAGGCCGTGATCGAGGCCTACCGCGAGGACATCGACCGCCTGATCCGCGACGAGGGCTACCATGCCGTGGACGTCGTCAGCCTGCATGCGGAGCATCCGCAGAAGGCCGAGCTGCGCAAGAAGTTCCTCGACGAGCACACCCACAGCGAGGACGAGGTGCGCTTCTTCGTCGCCGGCTCGGGACTCTTCAGCCTGCACCTGGGCGACGAGGTCTACGAAGTGCTGTGCCAGCAGGGCGACCTGATCGGCGTGCCCGACGGCACCCGGCACTGGTTCGACATGGGACCGAATCCGTTCTTCGTCGCGATCCGGCTCTTCACCAACCCGGCCGGGTGGGTCGCGAACTTCACCGGGACCGACATCGCCGCGCGCTTCCCGCGCCTCGACAACTGATGCGCCGCGGCGCCGCCGATCGATGAAGCTGCCGATCGTCCTCACCGACATCGAGGGCACCACCAGCTCGATCTCCTTCGTCAAGGACGTGCTGTTCCCGTACGCGCGCGAGCGCCTGCCGCGCTGGGTGCGCGAGCGCGCCGCCGATCCCGCGGTGCGCCAGTGGCTGGACCAGACCGCGCGCGAGGCCGGCACTGCGCCCGGCGACGACGAGGCCGCGATCGCGACGCTGCTGGCCTGGATCGACGAGGACCGCAAGGCCACGCCGCTCAAGGCCCTGCAGGGCATGATCTGGGCCGAGGGCTACGCCGGCGAATCCTTCGTCGCCCATGTCTACCCGGATGCCGTGGCGCAGCTGCGCGCCTGGCACGCGGCCGGTCATCCGATCCACGTCTATTCCTCCGGTTCGATCCCGGCGCAGCAGCTCTATTTCGGCCATACCGGCGCCGGCGACTTGCGGCCGCTGTTCAGCGGCTGGTTCGACACCACCAGCGGGCCCAAGCGCGAGAGCGAGTCCTACCGGCGCATCGCCGCGGCGATCGGCGCGGCCCCGGCCGACATCGTGTTCCTGTCCGACATCGAGGCCGAACTCGACGCCGCGCGCGCGGCCGGCATGCGCACCTGGTGGCTGCGGCGCGACGGCGCCGGTGCAACGCCCGGCGACGGGCCGCATCCGGCCGTGCGCGACTTCCACGCCATCCGGCTCTGAGCCAGACGCCCGGCGCCCGCCCTGTAGGAGCGGCTTCAGCCGCGACCAGACCTATCGCGCGCAGAGCGCGCTCCTACAAAGCCGGCTCTGTAGGAGCGCGCTCTGCGCGCGATAGGTCTGGTCGCGGCTGAAGCTGCTCCTGCAGGGCAAGGCCCATGCCCTTCGCGCTGGACCGGAGCGAGTCCGGGACCGCCAGCATCCGGGTGACGGCGAGTTCCACTGAATGTCTGAGCCGGCACCCGGATGGTGGCGGGCACGGACCCCCAAGATCGCGGCGACAGTCCATTGCAGTATTCAGGGCGCATCGCCGCGGCGCCGCGTGTCGATCTTCTCAGCCGCGCGGCTCGTGGCGTTCGCGCAGCTTCGCGGCCACCGCGGCGAGGTCGAGGCCTCTGGCCTGCAGAAGGACCAGCAGATGGAATACCAGGTCGGCGGCTTCGTCGCACAATTCCGCGGGCGAGCCGCTCACTGCCGCGAGCGCGGCCTCGACGCCCTCCTCGCCCAGCTTCTGCGCGATCCGCCCGACGCCGGAATCGAACAGGCGCGTGGTGTAGCTTTCCGGCGGGCGCTCGCGCGCGCGGCTTGCCACCAGCGCATCGAGCTCGCCGAGGAAGGCCAGCGGCGGGATGGCCGCATCGGCGAAGCAGGTCGCGGTGCCCAAGTGGCAGGTCGGCCCCGCCGGACGCGCGCGCACCAGCACGGTGTCGTTGTCGCAGTCGGCGTGCAGCGCCACCACCTCGAGCCAGTGGCCGCTGGTCTCGCCCTTGGTCCACAGGCGCGCCTTGCTGCGCGAGTAGAACGTCACCCGGCCGCTGGCGCGGGTCTGTGCCAGCGCAGCCTCATCCATCCAGCCCAGCATCAGCACCGCGCCGCTGTCGGCGTGCTGCACGATCGCCGGCACCAGCCCGCCGGACTTGGTGAAATCGAGCGCGGCAAGGTCATGCGGCTGCATCGGCGGGCTCCGGATCGGGTGGCCGAATCGCGAAGCCGGCCGCGGCCAGTTCGCGCTTGAGGACCGGGATGCGCAGCGTCCCGGCATGGAACACGCTCGCGGCCAGGGCCGCGTCGACATCGGCCTGCGCGAACACCGCGGCGAAGTCCGCCGCGCAGCCGGCGCCGCCCGAGGCGACCAGCGGCACGGCGCAGGCGGCGCGCGCCGCGCGCAATTGTTCGAGGTCGTAGCCGCGGCGCACGCCGTCCACGTCCATGCAGTTGAGCACGATCTCGCCGGCGCCCAGGGCCTGTGCCTCCGCGATCCAGTCCAGGGTGCGGCGCTGCGCGGCGCGCGACCGCGCGGGGTCGCCGGTGTACTGGTGCACGCGCCACTCGCCCTGCTCCAGCCGGCTGTCGATGCCGACCACGACGCACTGCACGCCGAAGGCCTGCGCCAGCTCCGCGATCAGCGCCGGCCGCTCCAGCGCCGGCGAGTTCACCGAGATCTTGTCGGCGCCGGCATGCAGGATCCGGCGCGCCTGCTCGACGCTGCGGATTCCGCCGGCGACGCAGAAGGGCACGTCCAGCACCCGCGCCAGGCGCTCGACCCAGGCCACGTCGGCGCTGCGCCCCGCGGGACTGGCGCCGATGTCGTAGAACACCAGTTCGTCGGCGCCCTCGTCGCGGTAGCGGCGCGCGAGTTCCTCGATCGCGCCCACCACCACGTGGTCGCGGAAGCGCACGCCCTTGACCACCTGGCCGTCGCGCACGTCGAGGCAGGGAATGATGCGCCGGGTCAGCACCGCAGCAGTTCCTCCAGCGT
>JAGOEZ010000261.1 GCA_017997455.1 Lysobacterales bacterium
GCGTCCGCGTTTCAAAGTGGCTGCGGGTTCGGGAAGCTGATGGTCGCGGTGGTGCCGGCGCCGGGCGTGCTTTCGAGCCGTACCGGCCAGCCGAAGCGCTCCGAAAGGCGCCGGACGATGGTCAGGCCGATGCCGTGCCCGCCCTGGCCGCCGCGCCCGCCGCGATAGAAGGGTTCGTAAACGCGCGCCAGTTCCTCGGCCGACATGCCCGGACCGGTGTCGCTCACGCGCACGAAGCCCGCACCCACGGTGACCACCACCGTGCCGCGCTCGGTGTAGAGGCAGGCGTTGCGCAGGAGGTTCGAGAGCATCACCGACAGCACCCGCGTCGGCGCGTGCAAGGCGAACTGGGCGTCCTCGACCAGGCGCAATGCCACCGGCTTGCCGGCGACCAGCACCTGCGCCTTCTCCAGTTCCTCCGCGGCCAGCGCATTGACCACGAAGTCCTCGTCGGGCAGGCCGACGTCGGTCTCGCGCGCCAGGATCAGGAAGGACTCGATCAGCGCCTCCATGTCGCGCACGGCGCGCTGCACGCGCGCCACCGCGCGGGTCGCGAACGGCGACAGCCCCTCCTCCTCGGCCAGCACGTCGGCCGCGACCTTGACCACGGTCAGCGGCGTGCGAAGTTCGTGGCTGGCGTCGCGGGTGAAATTGCGCTCGCGGTCGACGAAGTCCTCCAGCCGGCTGGCGAAGCCGTGGATCGAGGTCGCCAGCACCTTGACGTCGCCATCGGCGTCGGGCGGCAGCTTGTCCGGCCCCAGCGCATCGAGGTCCGGCCGCCGGGGATCGAAGTTGCGCACCTGGTTGGCCAGCCAGATCACCGGCGAGATCGCGCGTCGCGAAATCCGGTAGGTGAGCCAGGTGGTGATGTAGATCACGCCCAGCACCGCCGTGAGCGGCACGAAGCCGAACCACAGCGCGAGCTTGTCGACCTGTTCCTGCTTGAACACCAGGTACAGGCGCCCGGCGCTGCCGTCGGAGACGTAGACCAGGTCGGTGCCGCCGTCGATCTCGATCGCGTGGTAGCCCGGCGCGAGGCCGGCCAGGCGCTGCGGGACCGCGCCCGTGCCATCGGTCGCCTTGAGGTAGCCGTGCATGTTGTAGGTGTCGGGCAACTCGGCGCCCGGCGTGCGCGCATCGCGATTCCAGTAGTGCGTGGTCTCGTCCGCCAGCGCGCGCTGCACCAGCACGTCGCGCAACACGACCCACGACCCGTAGACCGACAACAGCGTGGCCACGCTGATCGCCGCGATCTGCAGCACGAACGCGACCCACAGCTTGCCGCGCAGGCCGTTGACCGGCGGCGCGGAGGGCAGTTTGGCCGCAATGCGCGATTCGAGGCTCATGGTGTCCTGGCGGGTCGGCGTGGTCGCTGCCCGCCCGACGCCACAGGGTACGGCGCGGGGCGGGCGGGGTCATGCCCCGCCGTGGGCCGATGGCGGGATGCGGGGCGACTTCGGGCGGATCGGTTCGCGGCGCGAGGCGTACCCGCGGGGCGGGCGAGCAGTGTGGCGCGCGAACCTGCGGGATCGGGTCAGGCGCTGGCCTGGCGCGCTCCCGGCAGGTCCTGGTCGAGGTCGGCGAGGCGGTAGCCGGCGCTGTGGATGGTATGCAGCAAGGCCTTCTCGAAGGGCTTGTCGATCACCTTGCGCAGGTTGTACAGGTGGCTGCGCAGGGTGTCGGAATCGGGCAGCAGGTCGCCCCAGACTTCGCGCTCGATGTCGCGCCGGCTGACCACGCGCGGCGATTCGCGCATCAGGATCGTGAGCAGCTTGAGCCCGATCGGCGAGATCGCGAGGTCGCGGCCGCCGCGCTGCAGGCGCAGGGTCGCGGTATCGAGCACCAGGTCGCCGACCTTGAGCACCTCGGCGCTGACCTGGCGCCGGTCGCGGCGGATCAGCGCGCGCACGCGCGCCTCCAGTTCGCGGATCTCGAAGGGCTTGACCAGGTAGTCGTCGGCGCCCGCGTCGAGCCCGACCAGCTTGTCCTCGAGGGTGTCGCGCGCGGTCAGCATCAGCACCGGGGTCGACTTCTTGGAGTCGTGGCGCAGCCGGCGGCACAGCTCCAGTCCGTCCAGGCCCGGCAGCATCAGGTCCAGGACCACGACGTCGTAGCTGTTGGTCGTGGCCAGGCGCAGGCCGGTGACCCCATCGGACGCGTAGTCGAGGCTGTAGCCGCGCCGCTCGAGGAATTCGCCCACCATCTCGGCAATCCCGCGGTTGTCCTCCACCAGCAGGATCAGGCCTGCGGTTTCGTCCCGTTGCTTGGTTGGCATGGTCGCGCTCCGCGGCCCCGGAATGGGGCCCTTCACATTGGTGAAGATTAAAGCCGGCCGCCGGTGAGCAGGTCGTGAAGGTCGTCTCAGGCAGCCTGCGACATCGCCCGGCGAGGGCCCGCGCGATCGCGGAAACGCGACGCGCGTGGCTTGTTGCAGCACGGCACGGCGGTTATCGTGCCCGCTACCGGGCCCCACGCCACCGCGATGAATTTCGACGAAAAACGCCGCCATCCGCGCAAGGACATCTACACCGCGGCGCTGATCGCGCTGGGCGAGGACGGTTACCTCACGGAGGTCTGGGACCTCTCCCAGGGCGGCGCCCGCCTGGGCCGGCCCAAGCGCTGGCCGTCCGGGGTGATGCCGGCCGCGGTGCGGATCTACTTCCTGCTCGACCAGGAAACCGTGATCCGCCTGACCGCGCGCGTGGTGCGCCTGGGCGACGAGCACGTCGGGGTGGAGTTCGCCACCGGCCAGGACGAACGCATCCAGCGCCTGTTGTACGAAGCCCGCTTCCTCGACCACGCCGCGCCCTGAGCGCGTCCCTGCCGGGAGTCCGCCATGGGGCCCTACCTGACGCCAGTCCTGCTGCTGGTGGCTTCCAATATTTTCATGACCTTCGCCTGGTACGGGCACCTCAAGTACAAGGGCAGCGCGCTGTGGCTCGCGATCCTGGTCAGCTGGGGCATCGCCTTCTTCGAGTACCTGCTGCAGGTGCCGGCCAACCGCATGGGCCACGCGGTCTACAGCGCGGCACAGCTCAAGACCATCCAGGAAGTGATCACGCTGGCGGTGTTCGTGGTCTTTTCGGTCTGGTACCTGGGCGAGCCGATCCGCTGGAACCACCTGGCCGGCTTCACGCTGATCGCGGGCGGGGCCTTCCTGGTGTTCGGGGATTTCGGCGTGGTGCGGGCCTGAGCGGAACGCGCGCCAGCCGGGCCGACCCTGTAGGAGCGCATCTCATGCGCGACCGCGG
>JAGOEZ010000073.1 GCA_017997455.1 Lysobacterales bacterium
CGGCCGCCTTCGGCACCTTCGCCGGTTTCGTTGCCGGCGCGCTGATGTGGATCACCAATGTCGCCTCCAGCGCCGGGATCTCGGCCGCGCTGGTCGACCAGATCGGCAACGTGGTGCCGGCGATCGCAACGCCGGGCCTGCGCACGGCGACGCTGGTCGTGCTGTACGCGATCCTGATCGCGCTCAACGCCTTCGGGGTCAAGCTGGGCGCGCGCGCCATCGTGGCCTTGGCCACGCTCAAGCTGACGCCGTTGTTCCTGCTCGCCGGCATCGGCCTGTGGTTCGTCGACTGGTCGCAGATCAGCGTCGCGGTCCCGTCCTGGGCCGCGCTGGGCACCTCGATGGTGCTGGTGATGTTCGCCTACTCCGGGATGGAAACTGCGCTGATTCCCTCGGGCGAGGTCCGCGATCCCGCCCGCGACGTGCCGCGCGCGACCCTCGCCGCGGTCGCGCTGGTGGTCCTGCTCTATGTCTCGATCCAGCTGGTCTGCCAGGGCGTGCTGGGACCGGCGCTCGACGGCGCGACCGCGCCGGTCGCGCGCGCCGCGGGCGCGCTGTGGGCCCCGGGCTTCGGCCTGCTCATCGCCACCGCCAGCGTGTCGATGGCGGGCTTCCTGCTAGGCAACCTGCTCGGTTCCTCGCGCCTGCTCTATGCGCTGGGTCGCGACGGCCTGCTGCCGCGGGCGCTGGGCCAGGTGACCGAACGCCATCGCGTGCCGCTGGTGGCCATCGTGGTGCACGGCGGCATCGCCTGCGCGCTGGCGATCGGCGGCACGTTCGAACGACTTGCGCTGGTTTCGGGCGGCGCCAACTGCGTGGTCTACGTGCTGGTCGCCGCCGCCGCATGGCAACTGCAGCGGCGCGACGTGCGCGGCGCGGGCACGCCCTTCCGCGCGCCGGGCGGCGCGCTCGTGCCCTTGCTGTCGATCGCGTTGATGGCCGCGATCCTGGCCACCCTGACCCGCGCCGAATGGAGCGCGATCGGCGTCGCGCTGGTCGCGCTGGTGGCGATCTATCTCGCGCTGGACTGGCGCCGTCGCTACCAGGGCTGAGCCGCCGTCGCGCCTATTGACCCGGGTGTCCGCGCCGCATAGCGTGCGGAACCCGATTTCCGCTCCGGAATCCCACGCCCATGCGCCGACTCGCCCGACTGCTGCTGACGTGCCACCTGGCATTCGCCTGCCTGCCTGTCGTCGCCGCCGATGCCCCGCCGGCGGAATACGGCGCGCTGGCCTTCCGCTCCATCGGCCCGGCGATCGGCGGCCGCCTCACGCGCGTGGCCGGCGTGCCCGGGGATCCGGACACCTGGTATTTCGCCGCTGCGCAGGGCGGCGTCTGGAAGTCCGAGGACGGCGGCCACAAGTTCAAGCCGATCATGGACGAGCAGTACAGCGCCTCGATCGGCGCGCTGGCGCTCGCGCCCTCGGACCCGAACGTGATCTACGTCGGCGGTGGCGAGGCCAATCCGCGCGGCAACGTCATGCTCGGCCACGGCATCTGGAAATCGGCCGATGCCGGCAAGACCTGGCAGCATGTGTGGAAGGAGAAGGGCCAGATCGGCACCGTGGCCGTGCACCCGCAGAATCCGGACATCGCCTTCGCCGCGGTGCTGGGTTCGCCCTTCGCGCCCTCCGACGCGCGTGGTGTCTACCGCACCAGTGATGGTGGCAAGACCTGGCGGCGCGTGCTGCACAAGGACGCGGTCACCGGCGCCTCCGACGTCGCCATTGATCCCAACAATCCGCGCGTGCTCTATGCCGGCATGTGGCAGTTCAAGCGCACGCCGTGGCAAACCACCAGCGGCGGGCCGGGCAGTGGCCTGCATCGCTCCGCTGACGGCGGCGACACGTGGCAGGCGCTCAGCGGCAACGGCCTGCCGGCCGGCGAGTGGGGCAAGGTCGGCGTCGCGGTCGCGCCCTCGGACAGCAAGCGGGTCTATGCGCTGATCGAGGCCGAAGAGGGCGGCCTGTTCCGCTCCGACGATGCCGGCGTCAACTGGAGCCGCGTCAACGACCATCGGTCGCTGCGCCAGCGCGCCTGGTACTACTCGACCCTCACCATCGACCCGCGCGACCCGGACACCGTGTGGTTCCCGCAGGTGCCGCTGCTGCGCAGCACCGACGGCGGCAAGACCATCGCCCAGGTCAAGGGCCCGCACCACGGCGACCACCACGATATCTGGATCGATCCGCGCGACCCGCGCCGCATGGCCAGCGGCAACGACGGCGGCATCGACATCTCGCTCGATGCCGGCAAGACCTGGTTCAACCCCGACCTGCCGCTGGCGCAGTTCTACAACATCGACGTCGACGATCGCACGCCATGGCACGTCGGCGGCACCATGCAGGACTGGGGCACCGCAAGCGGCCCGAACATGCTGCCGCAGAACGAAGGCCCGATGCTGGCCGACTGGCGTTACGTGGGCGGTGGCGAAGCCGGCGACTTCAAGTACGACCCGGCGCAGCCCGGCACGGTCTACGCCGGCGAGTACGGCGGCTACCTCACGCATTACGACGAGGGCAGCGGGCAGTACCGCAACATCTCGATCTATCCGGCCAACCCCAGTGGCATCAAGCCGAAGGAATTGCAGTACCGCTTCCAGTGGACCGCGCCGCTGGAGATCTCGCCGCACGATCCCAAGGTCCTCTACCACGGCGGCAACGTGCTGTTCCGCACCACCGACCGCGGCGCGACCTGGACCGCGATCAGCCCGGATCTCACCCGCAACGACCGCAGCAAGCAGGAATGGTCGGGCGGACCGATCACCGGCGACATCACCGGCGTGGAAACCTACGGCACGATCTTCGCGATCGAGGAATCGCCGGTGGTGGCAGGGCAGATCTGGGCCGGCACCGACGACGGCCGCGTGCAACTCACGCGCGATGGCGGCGCGAGCTGGACCGACGTCACGCCCAAGGCGATGCCCGAGTGGGGCACGGTGGAATCGATCGAGCTGTCGAGCAGCGACGCGGGCTCGGCCTGGGTGGTGGTCGATGCGCGTCGCCTCGGCGACCAGCGGCCGCACCTGTTCCATACCCGCGACTTCGGTGCGTCGTGGACCACGCGCACCAGCGGCCTGCCGGATGACCAGCCGCTGTTCGTGGTGCGCGAGGATCCCGAGGATGCGCGCATCGTCTGGCTGGGCGGCGAGCGGGGACTGTGGATGTCGCGCGACGCTGGTGGCAGCTGGTCGCCGGTCAAGCAGGGCCTGCCGCCGGTCGCCGTGACCGACATCGAACGCAAGCACGGCGCGCTGGTGCTGGGCACGCGGCGCGGCATCTGGGCGCTGGACGACGTGCGCCCGCTGCGCGAGCTCGACGCCACGATCAAGGCACAGCCGGCGCATTTGTTCGGCCCGCTTCCCGCCGTGCGCTGGGTCTTCGACTACGTGTGGGGCGACCAGGGCGCGGCGCCCAACCCACCCTACGGCATCAGTTTCGCGTATTGGCTCCAGCAGGAATCGAAGGACGAGATCCGGGCCGAGATCCTCGACGACCAGGGACGCGTCATCCGCACGCTGTCAAGCGTGGTACGCCCGGCCAAGTACGGCAAGGACGATCCTGACGATCCGACCGAGGAACCCAAGCCAGCGCTGACCAAGGCGCAAGGCATCAATCGCGCGACCTGGGACTTGCGCATGGAGGGCGCGCGCCGCATCGCGTCGAAGCTCGACGCGGGCGAGCCCGAGCAGGGCCCGATGGTGGCGCCAGGCAAGTACACGCTGCGACTCGTTGCCGCGGGCACCACGCTCGAGCAGCCGGTCGAAGTCCGCGCCGATCCGCGTTCGACCATCGCCCCGGAGGCCTTGCAGGCCAACATCGCCTTCGGCGTGGCGCTGCGCGACGCGATGGACCGGGCGCTCGGCTACATCGATGCCGTGCGCGCGATCCGCGAGCAGACGGTGGACCTGCGGCGCCGCACCGAGTCGAACGCGGCCGCCTCGCAACTGCGCGCCACTGCCGATACGGTGATCGCGCGCACCACGGCGATCGAAGCCGAACTGCACAATCCTGGTGCCCAGGTCGTGTACGACATCCTGGCCGGACGCGAGGGCGGGGCCAAGCTCTATTCACAACTTTCGCCGTTGTACTCATGGGCGATCCAATCCGACGATGCCCCGACCCAGGGCATGCTCGAGCGCAAGGCCTGGCTCGATGGCGAACTGGCCCGCATCGGCGCCGAGATCACCGCCCTGCGCGCCGGCGAGGTCGCGCGCATGGAAGACGAAGCGACCGCGCTGGCATTGCCGCGCGTGATCGTGCCCGGCGCGCGCTGACGGCGGCCGGCGATCGGTCCTGCGGGCGCCGCGTACCGGCGCCCGCAACTGGCCGGGGGATTCGGCCTTGCGAGCCGTGCGCCGCGCCCGCATGCTGGCGTCATGATCCGCTGGATCGACAGCCACTCGCACCTCGACGCGCCCGAGTTCGATGCGGACCGCGACCAGGTCCTGGCCCGCGCGCGCGCCGCCGGCGTGACGCGCCAGGTCGTGCCCGCGGTCGATGCGGCGGGCTGGCCCGCGCTGCGCGCCCTCGCGGCCAGCGAGCCCGGCGTACACCCCGCCTATGGACTGCACCCCGTGTTCCTCGCGCGCCACCGGCCCGAAGATCTCGCGGCGCTGCCCCACTGGATAGAGGCCGAACGCCCCTGTGCAGTCGGGGAATGCGGGCTCGATCATTTCGTGCCCGGCCTGGATCCCGCGGCGCAGGCGCGGGTCTTCGCGCGCCAGCTCGAGATCGCGCGCGACGCCGGCTTGCCCGTGATCGTCCATGCGCGCCGCGCCGTCGACGCCGTGATCGCGGCCGTGCGGCGCGTCGGCGGACTGCGCGGCGTGGTGCACAGCTACGGCGGCAGCGCGGAGCAGGCGCGGCAGTTGTGGCAGATGGGCTTCCTGCTCGGCATCGGTGGACCAGCCACGCACGATCGCGCCACGCGCCTGCGCGCGCTGGTGGCGAGCATGCCACTGGAATTCCTCCTGCTCGAGACCGATGCCCCCGACCAGGCGCCCGCCACTCATCGCGGCGAACGCAACGAGCCCTCATGGCTGCCCGGCATCGCCGCCGTGGTGGCGGCGCTGCGCGGCATGGAGATCGAAATGCTTGCAGCCGCGACTACCCGCAATGCGCAGCGACTGTTCGGACTGCCCGGGGAGGCAGCGCCATGATCGGTGGCTGGCTGCGGCGCTGGGCCGAGGGCTTGCGCTTCCCGCGCCTGCTGGCCCTGACGGCCGGGATATTCGCCCTCGACCTGTTCCTGCCCGACCTCATTCCCTTCGTGGACGAAATCCTGCTCGGGCTTTCGACCCTGCTGCTGGCGGCATGGCGGCGGCGGCGCAAGAACCCCGCGGACGTATCGGACCAGGCGCCGCGCATTCCCTGAGCGTCAGTTGCGCCCCAGCAGTTTCTGCAATGCGCGCGCGACCGCCACCATCCCGAAGCTCGCGGTCACGTGCATCGCGGCGCCGAGTCCTTCGCCGCAGTCGAGCTTGAGGCCCGCCTCGCCATCGACCGGACGGCGGTCGCACACGCTGCCGTCGGGCTGCGGATATTGCGCCGCCTCGAGCGAGTACACCGCGGGCACGCCGAAATAGCGCTTCGGATTGCGGGTCCAGCCGAATTCGTCGCGCAGCTTGCGCCGCACCTGCGCCAGCAGCACGTCGACGCTGGTCTTGGACAGGTCGCGCACGCGGATCTGGGTCGGGTCGGTGCGGCCGCCGGCGGCGCCGCTCACCACCATCGCGATCTTGTTGCGCTTGCAATGCACGATGAGATCAACCTTGGTGCGGAAGGCATCGCAGGCGTCGAGCACGAGGTCGAACCGCGGAGTGACCAGCTCGCGCAGGTTGCGCGCGGTCACGAAGCTCTGCACCGCCTCGACCTCGAGCAGTGGATTGATTTCGCGCAGGCGTCCGGCCATGACCTCGACCTTGGGCTGGCCGACCCGTGGCGTGAGCGCGTGCGACTGCCGGTTGCTGTTGCCCAGGCAAACCTCGTCGGCGTCGAACAGCGCCAACGCGCCCACGCCGCTGCGCGCCAACGCCTCGGCCGCCCACGAGCCGACGCCGCCGACGCCCACCACGGCGACGCGCGCGCGCGACAGGCGTTCGACCGTACCGCTGCCGTAAAGCCGGTCGACGCCGCTGAACCGGTCGCGCAAGGCCCGCTGCACGCGCATCTCCCGCGTTGCGAAGGCGCGCAGCCTAGCATCGCGCGGCGACGTTGCCCGGCTGGGGTGCCGCCGCTATCGTCGGGCGGCCATGGAGGCCGCCCCCGAACACGATCCCACCGCGCGCAGCCGCCGCGTGCGCCTGGCCCTGTGCCTGTCGGGTGGCGGCTATCGCGCTGCCTTGTTCCACCTGGGCGCCCTGTGGCGCCTGCATGAACTCGGACTCCTGGCCCAGGTCCGGCGTGTCAGCAGCGTGTCGGGCGGCAGCATCCTCGCGGCCTTCCTGGCCGAGCACCTGGTCGCCGATGGCGCCGGTGGCGACACCGACCGCTACGCCCGCTGGTGCGGGTCGCTGGACTTCCGCAGCGGGCTCGCCGAGCCCTTCGCGGCCGTCGTGCGGCACGACATCCGCACCCTGCCCGCCCTGGTCTGTGCCTTGCCGAACCTGTTCCGGCACCGGTATGGCAGCGGATTCCTCGCCCGCAGCTACCGCCGCGTGTTGACCGCGCGCACGCTGGCCGAATTGCCCCAGGTCCCGGATTTCGTCTACTGCGCGACCAACCTGCGCTTCGGGGTCAACTTCGAGTTCAGCCGCGCGCGCGTGGGCGACTACCAGACCGGTTACCTGCGCGGCGACGCCGACGGGCCGCAACCGCACGAGATCGCGATCGCGACCGCGGTGGCCGCCTCCTCGTGCTTCCCGCCGGTGTTCGGCCCGCTGCGCCTGCGCACGGCGGGCATGCGCTGGACCCATGGCGGCTACCGCGGCGTCGACCGCGATCGCCTGGTCGAGCGCATCGATCTCAGCGACGGCGGGGTCTACGACAACCTCGCCATGGAGCCGGTGATCAAGCACGCCGACGTCGTGCTGGTGTCCGACGGCGGCTCGCCCTTCCCCCTCGAGCCCGGGCGCGACCTGGCCAGCAAGCTGGCGCGCTACGGCGCGGTGATGGGCAACCAGGCCAACGCGCTGCGCAAGCGCCTCTATGCCGAGCTGCGCCGGTCCGGCCAGATCGAGGGCGCGCTGTGGAGCCTGACCCGTCCGCAGCGCGATGCGCACTTCGGCTACTCGCCCGAACTGGTCCAATCCTGCCTGTCGCGCGTGCGCACGGACCTCGACCGCTTCAGCCGCGATGAATTCGAGATCCTGGTCGACCATGGTTACGGAGCCTGCGAGGCCGCGCTGGCGCAGCAGCCGCAATTGCTCCATGGCGCGCCCGAGGTCGAGGCCTCGCTGCCGTACCCGCGCTGGACGGACGAGGGCGCGGTCGAGCAGGCCCTGGCCCTGAGCCACCGGCGCTTCTCGCCGACGCGCTGGTGGCGCGGCCTGCGCCAGTGACCGCGGCGCTAAGATGCTCGTGTCGCAACCGGAGGACTCCCCCCATGCGCATCATCCTGCTCTGCCTCGGCCTGGCCCTTGCGACCGCGGTGGCCGCGGCCGACGCACCAGCCGACCCCGCCCCCGATCCGCTGACCGGCACGCAGTGGCGCCTGACCCGGATCCCCGGGCGCAATCTCGGCCAGGTGCCGGTGCAGAACCATCCGCGCCTGTCCTTCGACGGCGCGCGCATGCGCGGCCGCGGGGTGTGCAATCCGCTCACCGCGACCTACACCCTGACGCCGCCGGACGGGCTGGTCTTCAGCCGCGTCGGCGGCGCCATGATGCCCTGCCGCGACGGCCAGCAGCTCGAGGCCTTCTTCATCGACCAGCTCGAGGGCGTGCAGCGCTTCACGATCGAGGGCGACATGCTCGAGTTGGTCACGCGCACGGGACGGCGCGTGCAGTTCGGGCGCATCCCTGCACCCAAGCCCTGAACGGCAACTCGCGGGCCGAGCACCCCCGCAGGAGCGGAATCCCGGCGCGGGCACTGACCCGATGACCGCGAAGCGGCGCTAGTCGCGCCAACCCGGATCGATGCGGTCGAGGCGTCGCAGCAGCGCCGGCCACGCGAGCCGGCCGCCGAGGTTGCGGGTGACCTGCTCGGCCTGGGCGCGCGCGCCTTCGATGATCGGCGCCGGGACCGGGACCAGTTCGCCGCCGCCCTGCGCCCGCACCTGGATCGCGCACGCCGACTCGAAAACGTACATCGAGAGGAAGGTGTCGGGGATGCTGGCGCCCACGGTGAGCAGGCCGTGGTTGCGCAGCATGAGGAAGGTGCGGTCGCCAAGGTCGCGCACCAGGCGCGGCTTCTCGTCGTCGCGCAGGGCCACGCCCTCGTAGTCGTGGTAGCCGAGGCTGGCGAGCACGAAGATGCTCTGCTGCGAGAGCGGCAGCACGCCGCCCTTCTGGGCCGAGACCGCGACGCCGTTGAGGGTGTGGGTGTGCAGCACGCACTGCACGTCGTGGCGCGCGGCATGGATCGCGCTGTGGATCACGAAACCGGCCGGGTTGACCGGCCAGGGCGACTCGCCGACGATGCGGCCCTGCAGGTCCACCTTGACCAGGCTCGAGGCCGTGATCTCGGAAAACAGCATGCCGTAAGGGTTGATCAGGAAGTGTTCCTGCGGCCCCGGCAGCTTGGCCGAGATGTGGGTGAACACCAGGTCGTCCCAGCCGTACAGCGCCACCAGCCGGTAGCAGGCGGCGAGGTCGAGGCGCATTTCGCGCTCGTCGGCACCCGGCGCTGGCGTGGGCGCGATCGCTGCGGGGCGTGCGGACATGGCGAGTGTCTCCGTTGGCGTCGCGTGGATGGTAGGCCCGGCGGCGCCGGCTTGCACGGCGTGGCGTGCCGCGGCGCGCAGTCTCGGCGACTTCAGCGTTCGGGCAGCGGGATGGACTCGGTTTCCCCGGGCGGCAGCGCGAAGCGGCCTTCGCGCCAGTCGCGCTTGGCGCGCTCGATGCGATCCGGCGCGCTGGCGACGAAGTTCCACCACAGGTGCCGCGGCCCGTCGAGCGGCGCGCCACCCAGGAGCATCGCCCGGGTATCGGCCAGCGCCTCGAGCACGACCGCGGCGCCCGGCGTGAATACTGCCATCTGCCCCGAACCCAGGCGGGCGCCATCGATGTCGAGCAGTCCGTCGGCGACATATACGGCGCGTTCCTCGTGCCCCGTATCCACCGCCTGCGTCGCACCGGCCTGAAGCGTCGCGGCCACGTAAAGGGTCGGCGAATGCACCCGTACCGGCGATGCCACGCCGTAGGCCGTGCCGGCAACCACGTCCAGCCGCACGCCGGCGCGCTCGACGCGCGGCACGGTGTCGCCCGGGTGATGGAAGAAGGCCGGCTCGGCTTCCTCGTCGGCGCGCGGCAGGGCGACCCAGGTCTGCATGCCGTGGAAGCGCATGCCCGCGGCGAAATCCTCGGGACGCGAACGCTCCGAATGCGCGATCCCGCGACCCGCCGTCATCCAGTTGACCTCGCCCGGCTCGATGACCTGCACGTTGCCCAGGTTGTCGCGATGCACCAGCGCGCCCTCGAAGAGCCAGGTGACGGTGGCCAGCCCGATATGCGGATGCGCGCGCACGGCAACCCCGGCGCCGGGCCCGAATCGCGCCGGGCCCATGTGGTCGACGAACACGAAGGGGCCGACGGCTCGCCGTTGCACCGAGGGCAGGACGCGACGTACCGAGAAGCCGCCGAGGTCGTGCGTCCGCCCTTCGACGATGGCTTCGATCAGCGCAGTCATGGCACGGCTCCGGTGCGGTGGCAGGCGATGGGCAGTCGGCGCAGCGCGCCTGCGCCCATGGTACGCCGGCATGATAAAAAGGCAGCAGAGGCCCGTGGTGCTGCCGTCGCGGCGCCGGCCGAACCGGGAGACCTTGCCATGCGACCGTGGATTCCGCTCGTATTGCTGGCGCTGTGCGCCTTGCTGCCGGAGCCGGCGGCGGCGCAGGTCGGCGCCAAGCAGACCGCCTATGCCTTCATCCGCTGCGAATCGCCCGGCGGCCGTTCCAGCTTCTGCCCCGCCGACACGCGACGCGGGGTGCGCCTGGCCAGCAATGTCAACGGGCGCTGCCAGCTCGGCCGCACCTGGGGCTACCGTCGCGACGGCATCTGGGTCTCCGGCGGCTGCGTCGGCGATTTCGAGATCGGCCGCTACGGCGAGGACTATGGCTGGGGCTACGGCTACTCCGGCGACCAGTACGTGGTCTGCGCGTCGGAGGATTTCCGGCGCCAGTTCTGCCCCGCGCCGACCTCGCGCGGCGTGAAGCTGGTCAACCAGATATCCGACGCGCCCTGCGTGCGTGGCCGCACCTGGTGGCGGGATGCCAACGGCATCGTGGTGACCGAGGGTTGCGCCGGCGAGTTCGAGATCAGCTATCGCGACGACGACTACCAGTGGGATCCGTCGCAGGGCGGCGGCGGCTACGTGCAGCCCAACCAGCTCTACTGCGAGTCGCGCGACTACCGGCGGCGCTACTGCCCGGCCGACATCGGCTACGGCGCGGCGGCGCTGGTGCGCCAGACCAGCAACGCGCCGTGCGTCTACGGTCGCAACTGGGCCTTCGACCAGCGCGGGATCTGGGTCCAGGATGGTTGCGCGGGCCAGTTCGAGATCGGCTACGCCGACAACGCGTATCGTCCGGGCGCCGGGGCGCGGTGGCTGCGTTGCGAATCGCGCGATTACCAGCGGCGCTACTGCGCCAGCAATGGCGCACAGGTGCGGTTGGCCCGGCAGGTCTCCCATGCCGCCTGCATCGAGGGTCGCAGTTGGGGTTACGACGGGCGCGGGATCTGGGTCGACCAGGGCTGCGCCGCCGACTTCGAGCTCATCGGCGGCCGACCCTACTGAAGTCCGGAATCGCGGCCGGCGCCTGCAAGATCGCGGGCGCCGGCCCGGTCTGCTGCCTGGTTTCCGCGGAATCGCGCCATGCGCCTGACCCACGCCATCCTCGTCATCGCCGACATCAGCGGCTATACCGGCTTCATCCGCCGGCGCGAAGTCAGCCTGTTGCATGCCGAGCAGATCGTCAGCGACCTGATCGAGGCGCTGGTCTCCGGCGCCGAGCGGCCCCTGATCCTCAACAAGCTCGAGGGCGATGCCGCGCTGCTCTATGCCGAGTCCGGTCCCGAACCGCGGCACACGGCGGCCGCGGTGCTGGAGAGCCTGCGGGCGGGCTTCGAAGCGTTCCGGGCCCGCCTGCAGGCGATCCGCGGCGAGCGCTCGCACTGCAACTGCTCGGCCTGCGCCAACGTCGGCGGCCTCAGCCTCAAGGCCTTCGTGCACGCCGGCGAGATCGCGATCAAGCAACTGCGGCAGTTCGAGGAACTGGCCGGCGACGAGGTGATCCTGATCCATCGCCTGCTCAAGAACCAGGTGGCCTCGCACGAGTACCTGCTCGCGACCGAGGATTTCATCGCCCTGGCCGACGCGCCGCTCGCGCACGGCACCAGCCATGTCGAATTGGCCGAGGGACTGGGCGAGGTGCGCGTGCGCGTGTTGCCGGTCGATGCCGAAAACCTGCCGCGCCTTTCCGCTCGCGAAGGCGTCGCCGGACCCTGAGCCAGTTTCCGCCGGGACTCGCTTCGTCCTGGGCGCCTGCGCCCATTGGGCGTCATTCCCGCGCAAGCGGGAATCCATGTTGCATGGGCGGCAGGAAGCCAATTGGATTCCCGCTTGCGCGGGAATGACGCCGGGCAGGGAAATGCCGTGTCCCGCAAAGACGAAGCCCGCGCAGGGCGCGGGCTTCGAGTGTGGCTCCGGACGGCTCGCGCCGTCCGGCAAGTGCGGGGCAATTACGCCGCGCGCACTTCCTCGGCGGCCAGGCCCTTCGGGCCCTGCACCACCTTGAACTCCACGCGCTGGCCTTCGGCCAGGGTCTTGCGACCCGTGCCGATGATGGCGCGGAAATGAACGAAGACGTCCGGGCCGTTCTCGCGGGTGATGAACCCGAAGCCCTTCTCATCGTTGAACCACTTGACGGTACCGATCTCACGAT
>JAGOEZ010000262.1 GCA_017997455.1 Lysobacterales bacterium
CTGGCCATGGCTGGGCGAGAGCAGCACGTCGCAGCGGCGATCCAGGGCGTGCTCGACGATGCGCTCGCGCGCCCAGTCGTAGTCGGCGCGATCGCACAGCACGAACTTGAGCTGGTCGTTGCGGCCCAGCAGCGGGAGGTTCTCCCAGCGGTTGCGCGCCACCTCGCCCGAGCCCGGGGTCTTGATGTCGACCACGCGGCTGACGCGTGGATCGACCTCGGACACGTCGATGGCGCCGCTGGTCTCCAGCGAGACCTCGAATCCCGCGTCGCACAGGCGCCGCAGCAGCGCGAGGCAGCGCCGTTGCGCCAGCGGCTCGCCGCCGGTCACGCAGACGTGGCGCAAGCCGTGGCGCTGCACTTCGGCCAGGATCGCGTCGAGCGTCCACCACTCGCCGCCGTGGAAGGCGTAGGCGGTGTCGCAGTAGCCGCAGCGCAGCGGGCAGCCGGTGAGGCGCACGAACACCGTGGGGCGGCCGACGTCGCGCGCCTCGCCCTGCAGCGAGCTGAAGACCTCGGTGAGCTTGAGCCGCTCCTCGGCGGCAACGGCGGCCGGCGGCGCGTCAGTGGATGCGTTCATGCGTGCGCGGCGCGATGCCGGGACCGGGGAGATGGGGATCGCGACGGGCCGGCACGGCGGGCAGCCGCGCGACCCGCAGTCTCAGCGTTGCCCTTCGAGGCGCAGCGCGCGCAGCCGACCCTGTGCCAGGCGCGCGGCGGTGGTGTCCGGATAGCGTTCGACCACCTGGCCCAGCACCGACTCGGCCTGCGGCCAGTCCTTGAGCTCGTAGTGGCTGTAGCCGACCTTGAGCAGCGCATCGGGCGCCTTGGAACTGTCCGGGAAGCGCGCAAGCAGGTCCTGGAAAGTCTCCAGCGCGACCTGGTAGTTCTGGGTGACGTAGTACGACTCGCCGAGCCAGTAGGTCGCGTTGTCGGCGTAGTCGCCATCGGGATACTGCTGCAGGAAAGCCGCGAAGCGGCGCGCCGACTCGGCGTAGCGGCCATCGAGCAGGGCGCCGAGCGCCTCGTCGTAGGCGGCGCGCTCGTCGGCGGGATCGCCGCTGGGCGGCGCAAGCGCCGGCACCTCGCCGGCCACGAGCGCAGCCGCGGCGTCGCCCGGGGGCGCGGCGGGGCTGAGTTCGTCGGGCGTCAATTGCCCGGGGGCACTGGGCGGCGTGGCCGCCGCGGCCTCGGGTCCCGGCTCGCTCGCGGGCGCGGCCGGTGCCGCGCCACCCTCCATGCGCGACAAGCGCGCGTCGAGGTCGACATAGCGATCGCGCTGCTGCTTCTTGAGGTTCTCGATCTCGTAGGCCTGCTGTTCGAGCTGGCCGCGGAGGTCCTGCACTTCGGCCTGCAGGGCGTCGAGCCGGTTGAGCAGCTCGACCGTGCTCTGCCCGCTGCCCTGCCCCTGCATCTGCTGCTCGAGGCGCGCCACGCGCTCCGACAGGCTGAGCCGGGTCTGCGCCATCGCGGGCGCGGCGAGGAAGGCGGCGGCCGCCAGGGCCGCCGCCCATCCCGCGTGACGGGTGGCCGTCGGCGACATCACTTCGCGGTGTAGACGATCTCGACGCGGCGGTTCTGCGCCCAGCACGATTCGCTCGACTCGTTGCAGGTCGGGCGCTCCTCGCCGTAGCTCACCACCGTGATCTGCGAGCCGCTGGCGCCATTGGCCTGCAGGGCCGAGTTGACGGCGTTGCCGCGGCGCTCGCCGAGGCCGAGGTTGTACTCGCGGCTGCCGCGCTCGTCGGCGTGGCCCTCGAGGGTCATGCGCGAGGTGGCGTTGTCGTTGAGGTACTTGGCGTGGCAGCGCAGGATCTCCTGCGCTTCGCCGCGGATCTCGGCGCGGTCGAAATCGAAGTACACCACGCGCTGCATCAGGCACGGGACGCGATCGAGGTCGGTGGCGCTGTAGCGGCCGGCGCCGTCGACCGGCGCGGTCTCGACCGGGGCCACGGCGTCGGAAACCGGGGTCGGCTCCTCCTTGACCTTCTTGGCGCAGGCGACCATGCCGGTGGCGAGCAGGCCGGCCAGGATGAAGCGGATCGAGTTGTGCATCGTGTAGTCCTCGGGATTTGGGTTTGCAGTCTTGGCGGATCGGCGGGCGGGGCCCGACGACCGGAAGGGGGTCAACGCTGGCGGAACGGCGACCAGGCGGGTTCGCGTACATCCCCGTCGGCCAGGACCAGGCGTTGTCGCACCCGTCCGTCGGCGGAGACGGCGAACAGTACGCCACGCGATCCTTCGCGTGCTGCGTACAGGATCATGCTTCCGTTCGGGGCATAGCTCGGCGATTCGTCGAGATTGCCCGGCGACAAGGCCCGGCTTTCACCAAGCGCGCGGTCCAGAACCGCAATACGATACCGGTTTCCGCTGCCCTGCACCATAGCGATGCGCTTGCCGTCGTAGGCGACCGAGGCCTTGGCGTTGTAGTCGCCCTCGAAGGAGATCCGCTGGGCGTCGCCGCCGGCCGCCGGCACCTGGTAGATCTGCGGCTTGCCCGAGCGGTCGGAGGTGAACAGCAGGGACTGCCCGTCCGGCATCCAGACCGGCTCGGTGTCGATCCCGAAGTGGCGCGTGACCTGGCTGGTGCGGCGCGTACCCAGGTCCATGACGTAGATCTCGGGGTTGCCCGACATCGACAGGGTCAGGGCCAGGCGGTTGCCGTCCGGGGAGAAATTCGGCGCGCCGTTGATGCCCTTGTGCGCCGCCAGCACCTCGCGCGAGCCGGTGGCGATCTCCTGCACGTAGATCGAGGAGTTGCCGCGCTCGAAGGACACATAGGCCAGTTTGCGCCCGTCCGGCGACCACGCCGGCGACAGCAACGGCTCGCGCGAACGCACCACGGTCTGCGGGTTGAAGCCGTCGGAATCGGCGACCATCAGGGCGTACTGGATGTTGCGGCCGGTGCCGACCGCGGTGATGTAGGCCATGCGGGTCCAGAACGCGCCACGCACGCCGATGATCTTCTCGTACAGCAGGTCGGCGATCTGGTGCGCGGCGCCGCGCAGCTCCCCCGGCCGGCCGCCGACCGCCAGGCGCAGCAGCGGCGCCTGTTTGGCCACGTCGAAGAGCTCGAACTCGATGCGATAGGCGCCACCCTCCGCGTCCTGGACCCGCCCGACCACGATGAAGTCCTGCTTGAGCACGCGCCAGGTCGCGAACTTGATCTCGTTGCCGCGCACCGGGAACTCGACGATGTCCTGCTTGGGCAGGGCGCGGAACTGGCCGCAACG
>JAGOEZ010000074.1:0-3781 GCA_017997455.1 Lysobacterales bacterium
CCACGCCGGAACCCCCTTTCCCCGGCGCCTGGAGAGAGATCATGCGTCGCCGTCGAATCGTTGTCGCCGCCGTGCTGGCCGCGTTGGCCCTGGGCGCTGCGGCCGTTCCGGCACCGGCTCCCAAGCCGACCGAGCCTCCCGTCTATGTCGCCGGCAGCCAGTACAGCGCCGTGCTCGACCAGCAGACCCGCCACTGGCGCCTGCTGCCGCTGGACGGACAGGACCTGATCCTGGCCAACCCCGACGTGTACTGCCGCGCCGACGCGGCGATCCCCAACGGCGTGTGGCTGGTGGCCACCGATCCCGCGGGCGGCATCGAGCTGCGCGCCACGTCCGGCGTGTCGCTGCCGGCCGGCTACCCCGCCCAGGTCGCCTTGCGCGCCTGCGGCGATACCGGCGACGCGACCGCCCTGCACGCGCCGCGCGCCCTGATCGACATGCTGGCCGGCAACACCGGCGCGGTGTACGTGCATGACTGAGCGCAGCGGCCGCCGGGAGCTGCCTGCGCGCAAGCCCCTGCGGCTGGCGATCCTGGCGCTCGACGGCTGCATGCTGTCGAGCATCGCCGGCCCGATCGACGCGCTGCGCGTGGCGCAGAAGCTGGCCGAGATCCGCCAGCCGCTGGCGCCGCCGCTGTTCGAGCCGCGGGTGGTCAGCCTGCGCGGGGCCACCCGCGTGCGCACCTCCAGCGGGCTCGACATCGACGGCGTGGTCGCGCCGGGCGCCGCGATCGACGTGGTGCTGGTGCCCGGCGTGATGCATTCGAGCCCGGACGAGCTCGCGGCGCGCCTGGGCGGCATGCAGCCCGAGATCGAATGGCTGCGCGCGATGCACCTGCGCGGGGTGCGCATCGCGGCTTCCTGCAGCGGCACCTTCCTGCTCGCCGCCACCGGCCTGCTCGACGGTCACCGCGCCACCACCAGTTGGTGGCTGGCGGCGGCGATGCGCCAGGCCTTCCCGGACGTGGTCCTCGAGTCCGAGCAGATGGTGGTCGAGGACGGCGGCCTGGTGACCACCGGCGCGGCCACCGCGATCTACCAGCTGATCCTGCGCCTGATCGCCGATACCGGCGGCGACGAGCTCGCGCAGCAGACCGCGCGCATGCTGGTGATCGATGCCGAGCGCCAGAGCCAGGCGCCGTACGTGAGCGAGGCCCTGATCCAGCGCCCGCGCAACTCCCTGTCCGAGCGCGCCGACCGCGTGCTGCAGGAATCGCTGGACGGCCAGATCTCGGTCGCCGGGCTCGCGCAACGCCTCAACACCAGCGAGCGCAGCCTGCTGCGCCACTTCCGGGAACAGTACGGCGAGAGCCCGCTGGCGCACATCCAGCGCCTGCGCGTGGAGCGCGCGAAGGCCCTGCTCGAAGCCTCGCATTTCTCCTTCGAGCAGATCGTCGAACGCTGCGGCTACAGCGACGTGTCGAGCTTCCGCAAGCTGTTCAAGCGCGCCACCACCCTGACGCCGGCGGACTACCGCGAGCGCTTCCGCCTGCGCCCGCGCTGAACGGCGGCGCGTTCGCCGCCGTTCAGCGCGGCGGGGTCATTGCGGCGCCGCCAGCATGGCGCACAGGGTCTCGGTGCCGGGGATGGCGCGCTGCAGGGCGATCTCGCCGCTCAGGCCGGCGCTCGGGATCGCGTACGTGGCCCTGCCCGCGGTGCAACTGTCGAAGCGCAATTGCAGCGTCCCCACCGCGGCCGTGGTGGTCGTGCGCGGCACGTCGAAGGCGCCGCCGCTGGTCTGGAATACCTGCAGGTCCGCCGTGTCTCCGTTGTAGGTGCCCTGCGCGGTGAACCAGCGATGCTCGGGAGCGCCAAGCTTCGGGGCGCTGCCTGCGGCGGGCACGTCGTAGGTGAACCAGGCCACGAACAGGAAGCGGGATGCGGGCTCGACGTCGAGCACGAAACCCTGCCCGGCCGTCGCCGGCTCGTACCAGGCGCCGCCGATGCCCTGGTTGATCGCGAAGGTCGAACCGGCCACGCGGATCACGCCGTTCATCACGCTGCCCAGCGGCAGGCCCGGCGAACCATGCGGCTCGCAGTAGTAGAACGAGTTGCCGGGGCGGTCGAACTGGCGCGTGTAGGTGAAGGTGGTGCTGGCCGGTCCGGAGCGGTACGAGCCATCGTCGGCGGTGACGGTGTGGCGGGTGCCGCTGCTGTTGATCCAGCGCACGCTGTCGCCGGGGTTGATCGTCACGTCATCGGGGACGAAACCGAAGTTCCGCACCTGCACCTCGACGGTCGCGGCGCGGGTGGCGCCCGCCCCGAGCAGGGCAAGGAAGCTGCAAGCCAGCAGGAAGTCGCGCACGGGATTCTCCCGAAGTGGAGGGCGCGCGAGCCGGCCGATGCCACGGCAGGCCCCCGCCCCCTTCCTGTACACGGACTGCCGTGCGCGATGACGGCCCCCTCCGGCCCGGCCCGGGGCCACGCCCCGGTCGAGGCCGGCGGCGACCGCGTCAGTACGTGGCCGACTTCACCAGCAGCTGCTTGGCGATGGCGCCGTGCAGGCGGCCGACGCCGCGCGCCAGGTGCAGCATGGCGAAGAAGCCCAGCACGCCGAGCACGAACAGCAGCGGCAGGGCCAGCCCCGGCGCCACGTCGACGACGCCGGGACCGAAGTGCCAGTCGTCGATCCGCAGGCCAGCGTGCTCGCCGAACAGCCAGGCGAAGGGCGTGGCGATCAAGCTCAGGGTCAGGGTCAGGCCGGTCACCGCGATCGTGAAATACACCGTCCCCAGCGGCAGCATCAGGCCGAAGTAGAGCATCGTCGACCAGGTGCGCGCGTCGGTGAACAGGCGCTTGATCCGCTCCATCCACGGCAGCCCGCGCTCGGTGTAGAGCGGGCGCCGCGGCATGCGTTCGCCCAGCATGGTTTCGACGATCCGGCCTTCCACCAGCGACAGCACCCGCACGGTGGCCAGGAACAGGACCAGGAACGGGATGCCGATGATCAGGATGAAGAGTCCGGCCGACAGGCTCAGGCCGGTCACCACCCAGGTGAAGTAGAAGATGCCGGTGGCCAGCGACAGCAGCATGTAGAACAGCGCGCCGTAGGTGCGCGGGTCGGCCGCCACGCCGAAGAAGCGCGCGATCGCGCCCTTGCGCGGCGCCGGCGGCGGCGAGCGCAGCGCGCGCGCCACCGTGACCTCGGTGTCGAGGTAGATCGCCGCCACTTCCTCCGGCGAGCCGTAGCTGCCGGCGACCCGCGCCAGCACCGCGGCCTCGGTCTCATCCGGATGCTCGGCGCGCTCGGCGCGCAGGTGCTCCTCGGCGTCGTACAGCGCGTCCTGGATCAGGGCCGGATCGGCGGCACCCAGTGCGGCGCGGATCTGCTCCAGGTACTGCTCGATGGTGGTCGGCAGGGGCGTGTTCATGATTTTCCTTCCTCGAGCACGGCGTCGATGTAGTCGCGGGTCGCGGTCCAGGCCTCGAGCCATTGGCCGAGCACCGTGCGCCCCAGGGTGGTGATCCGGTAGTAGCGCCGCGGCGGTCCCGCCACCGAGGGCTCGACTTCGCTGTCGAGCAGCCCCCCTGCGGCGAGATTGCGCAGCACCGGGTAGAGCGCGCTCTGCTTGCCGGCCAGCACGCCCTCGGCGTTCTCGCCCAGGCGCTTGGCGATCTGGTAGCCGTACATCGGCGCGGCGGCGCGATCGAGCACCGCCAGCAGCACCAGGGCGGTGGTGCCGGCGGCCAGTTCCTTCTGGAATTTGCGCTGGTGGGTATCGGTGTCCATGGCCTTCCCTTGTGGGGATGGCGCAATACTACCAACTCAACACTAGTGCGCC
>JAGOEZ010000074.1:3881-7123 GCA_017997455.1 Lysobacterales bacterium
TTCGGCAGGTCCTGCACGCCGTCGAGCCCGGCCGGCATGAACGGCGCGCCGTCGAAGTCGCTGCCCAGCCCGACGTGGTCCACGCCGGCGACCTTGGCGATGTGGTCGATGTGGTCGACCAGCGCCGACAACGGCGTGCGCGGCAGGCGCGCGCGGGTCTCCTCCTCGACCATCCAGTCGATGCGCGGGTCGTCGCCCAGCTTCGCACCCAGCTCGGCCATCCGCTGGTAGCGCCCGGGCAGGGTGGCGTTGAACGCGGGATCGATGAAGTCGCCGTAGTAGTTGACCATCACCACGCCGCCGTTGGCGCCGATCGCGCGCAGCAGCTCGTCGTTGATGTTGCGGTGGTGGTCGGTGAGCGCGCGCGCCGAGGAGTGGGACGCGATCACCGGCCGGGTCGTGGTCGCCAGCACGTCACGCACGGTGTCGTCGGCGACGTGCGAGATGTCGACCATCATCCCCAGGCGATTCATCTCGCGCACCACCTCGCGGCCGAAGTCGGTCAGGCCGCCGTGCGCGCCGGCGATCGGACCGTAAAGTCCACCGGAGGAATCGGCCCAGTCGGTGTGTTTGGTGTGGGTCAGGGTCATGTAGCGCACGCCTTCGGCGTGGAAGGCCCGCAGCAGGGCCAGGCTGTCCTCGATCGCGTAGCCACCCTCGATACCCATCAGCACCGCGAAGCGGCCCTCCTCGACCGCGCGGCGCACGTCGCCGGCGCTGGTCGCCAGCACCGCGCGCTCGGGATGCGCCGCGACCTGCGCCTTGACCGTCGCGATCATGTCGAAGGCGCGCCGCGCCGGCCCGCCGCCCTCGGCCGCGGTCTTGCCGACATAGTCCGCCGCGACGTAGATCGAGAAGAAGGCCGCGTCGAGGCCGCCGCTGCGCGCGCGGTCGAGGTCGAAGTGCGTGCAGTAGTTGCCGTCGTCGCGCCGGGGCAGCGAACCGGAATAGGCCGCGATCACGTCGGTGCAACCCGCGCGGTCGCCCTTTTCGCCGATGTCGAAGCCCACGTCGAGCATCGCCGAGGGCACGTCGATGTGCCCGTCGACCACGATCGCGGCATGGTGCGCCGCCGGACCCTCGGCCGCCGCCGCCTGTGCCGCAGCCACC
Organism: Lysobacterales bacterium; assembly: GCA_017997455.1. Taxonomy (GTDB): domain Bacteria; phylum Pseudomonadota; class Gammaproteobacteria; order Xanthomonadales; family Ahniellaceae; genus JAGOEZ01. Next base: position 4,992 of record JAGOEZ010000074.1, read on the forward strand.
GCCAGTGCCAACGCCACGCTGCCAATGCGCATCTGCCGCTCCCGATCGATCGATGCCGCCAGTCTAGTCGTCCCGCAGCGAAAGCGTGCCGAACAGCAGGTCGCCGATTGGCCAGGTGATGTTGAAGTTGCAGCGGGTCATCCGGGCCGGGTCGTGGTGGCGCCGGTGCAGGCGCCCCAGCCAGCGCACCAGCGCCAGCCGCGCCACCCACGAACCCGCCGGCGCGTGCCACGACAGGTGCAGCACTTCGTACATGAGGAAATAGGCCAGCCCGGTGGCGATGAAGAGCCAGGCCACGTTGGCCGAGGCCAGCCACGCCAGCAGGAACCACACCGGCACCGCGAAGGCGCCGAAGAAAAACACCACCAGCAACGGCGGGAACAGCACCGCGCGCAGGTCGCGCAGGTCCGTGAGCGCCATCGCCTCGTGGGTGAAGTAGCGATGGTGCTGGCCGGCGTGGCGCCGGTACACCAGGCCCAGGCCGCGCACCGGATGGTGCATCGGGTAGCGATGGCCCACGTACTCCGCCAGGTTGGCGTAGAGGAAGGCCAGCGGCACGGTCAGCCATTCCATGCCCTGCACCGACTCGAGTTGCAGCAGGCAGGCCAGCAGGACCGCACTACCGCCGCCGAAGGTGAGCAGCAGGTGCACGGCGCCGCGATACCCGCGCGGCACCTCGTGCGCGCGGTACTCGGCGCGAAAACGCGCGACCGCGTCGGGCACCAGGGCAGGCGTGCCTGCGTCGGCCACGACTCAGCCCGCGAGCGCCGCGCGCACCGGCGCGAACTGGCGCTCGCGCAGCTCGCGCGGCGCTTCCGGCCGCTCCACCACGCGCCGGAACAGCTCGACGCCGGTGGTGCGCGGCACCAGGTGCAGGTGGAAGTGGAACACGCTCTGGCCGCCGGCGCGCTCGTTGTTCTGGACCAGGGTCATGCCGTCCGCGCCGAACACGCGCTTGAGCGCGCGCGCCAGGCGCGGGGCGACGCCGAACAGGTGCGCGGCGAGCGCGTCGGGCATGGCGTAAAGGTCCTGCACGTGCGCGCGCGGCATCAGCAGGGTGTGGCCGGGCGCGAAGGGGTAGCGGTCCGCGATCGCCAGGCAGCGCTCGTCGCGCCAGACCACGGTGGCCTCGCTGGTCCCGGCGACGATCCGGCAGAACACGCAGTCGTCGGCGTGCGGGGCCGGGTCCGTGCCAGCGGACGCCGGCACGACCGCCGCGGCGCCCAGCGCCTGCAGGAGGGTGCGACGGCTGGTCATGCTGGCTCCTCGCGATCCGGGTCGGGCACATCGTAGCGCCACGCCGGCGTTCGCCGGCTATGCTGGGGCGTGCCCGAACTGCCGGACATCGTGGTCTACCTGGAGGCACTGGCGCCCCGCGTCGTGGGGCAGGTGCTGCAGCGGCTGCGGCTGCCCAATCCCTTCGTGCTGCGCAGCGTCGCGCCACCGCCCGAGGTCCTCGAAGGCATCCGCGTCACCGGCCTGCAGCGCATCGGCAAGCGCATCGTGCTGGCCTTCGAGCACGAGCGCTACCTCGTGATCCACCTCATGGTCGCCGGCCGCCTGCGCTGGCTCGCCGCCGGGGCCAAGCCGCCCCCGCGCATCAGCCTGGCGACCCTGGAGTTCGCCCACGGCACCCTGGTGCTGACCGAAGCCGGCAGCCTGCGCCGGGCTTCACTCAACGTCGTCGCGGGCGCCTCGCCACTGGCGGCCCTGGATCCCGGCGGACTCGACCCGCTGAACTCGGACCTGGTCAGCTTCACCGCGCGCCTGCTCAATCCCAATGCCACGCTCAAGCGCGCGCTGACCGACCCGCACCGGCTCAGCGGCATCGGCAACGCCTATTCCGACGAGATCCTGCACCGCGCCCAGCTTTCGCCGCTGGCCCTCACGCAGCGGCTCGCGCCGGCGGAGATCGCGCGCCTGCACGTCGCGGTCCACGACGTGCTGCGCGAATGGACCCAGCGCCTGCGCGCCGAGACCGGCGACCGTTTCCCCGAAAAGGTCACCGCCTTCCGCCCGCAGATGGCGGTGCACGGTCGCTACGGCCAGCCCTGCCCGGTCTGCGCCGCGCCGGTGCAGCGCATCGTGCACGCCGAGAACGAGATCAACTACTGCGCGCGCTGCCAGACCGG
>JAGOEZ010000074.1:7223-11949 GCA_017997455.1 Lysobacterales bacterium
CGCGCGATGCGCCTCGTCGATTGCCGAGTGCGCATGCGCCGACCCGTCAGTGGCGGCGGTTGCGCGAGGGCGATCGTGGGACCACGGCCCCGGCATGTTCGCGCCGGCGCCGCCCGCAGTCACGCCGCTGTGTGGCAGCGCGCCCGCGCGCCGCGCGTTACTTGGGCTGCGGCGCGTCCGGACCCGCGCCGGGCGCGGCTTCGCCCTCGGCCGGCGCGGTGCGCGCGGTCTTCTTCTGGAGCTTTTCCTCGCGCTTCTTCTTCTTGGCCAGTTCCTTCTGGCGCTTCTCGAACGAGTAGTTGGGTTTGGCCACGGCTGCGCATCCGGAAACAGCGTCGAAAGGTCGACGGACGATGCGAAGCATCGCACATCCGGCGCCCGGTTAAATCAGCCGCCCAGCTCGCGGGCATGGTGCCGCAGGTGGTCGGCGATGAAGCTCTGGATGAACCAGTAGCCGTGGTCGTAGCCGGGCTGCCGGCGCAGGACCAGCTTCTGCCCGGCCCGCGCACAGGCGTCCTCGAAGCGTTCCGGCTGGAGCTGGACCTCGAGGAAGCGGTCGGCCAGGCCCTGGTCGACCAGGATCGTGCCGGGATGCGGGTGCTTCGCGACCAGCGCACAGGCGTCGTGCGCGAGCCACGCCGCCCGATCCTCGCCAAGATAGCGCGGGAAGGCCTTGAGCCCCCACGGCACCGCGCTCGGCGCCACGATCGGCGCGAAGGCCGAGACCGAGCGGAAGCGCCGCGGGTACCGAAGTGCCAGGGTCAGGGCGCCGTGCCCGCCCATCGAGTGGCCGAGGATGCCGCTGCGATCCGGGTCGGCCGCGAAGCGCCCGCCGACCAGCGCCGGCAGTTCGTGCGCCACGTACTGGTGCATGCGGAAGTGCCGGCTCCACGGCGCCTGCGTGGCGTCGAGGTAGAAGCCGGCTCCGGCGCCGAACTCCCAGTCGTCGGCCTCGCCTTCGATGCCGGTGCCGCGCGGACTGGTGTCGGGCGAGACCAGCATCAAGCCCAGCTCGGCCGCGACCCGCTGCGCGCCGGCCTTGATCGGGAAGGTCTCCTCGGTGCAGGTGAGCCCGGCGAGGTAGTACAGGACCGGCACCGGCCCGGCCTCGGCCTGCGGCGGCCGGTACACACCGAAGCGCATCGGCAGGCCGATGGCCTCCGAGTCGTGGCGGTAGAAGCCCTGCACGCCGCCGAAGCAGCGCTGCTCGGACAGGACCTCGAAGGCCATCAGTACACCACCACGCTGCGGATCGACTCGCCGCGGTGCATGAGGTCGAAGCCCTCGTTGATGCGTTCGAGCGGCAGCGTGTGCGTGATCAGCGAATCGATGTCGATGCGCCCGTCCATGTACCAGTCGACGATCTTGGGCACGTCGGTGCGCCCGCGTGCGCCGCCGAAGGCGCTGCCGCGCCAGCTGCGCCCGGTCACGAGCTGGAAAGGCCGGGTCGAGATCTCCTGCCCCGCCGCCGCCACGCCGATGATCACCGAGGTGCCCCAGCCCTTGTGGCAGCACTCCAGCGCCTGGCGCATCACCGTGGTGTTGCCGATGCACTCGAAGCTGTAGTCCGCGCCGCCCTTGGTCAACCCCACGAGGTAGGCGACCAGGTCGCCCTCGACCTCGGCCGGATTGACGAAATGGGTCATGCCGAACTTCTGCGCGAGTTCGCGCCGCGCCGGATTGAGGTCCACGCCCACGATCATCGCCGCGCCGGCCATGCGCGCGCCCTGCACCACGTTGAGGCCGATGCCGCCGAGGCCGAATACCACGACCTTGGCGCCCGGCTCGACCTTCGCGGTCCAGATCACCGCGCCGATCCCGGTGGTGACGCCGCAGCCGATGTAGCAGACCTTGTCGAAGGGCGCGTCCTCGCGGATCTTCGCCAGCGCGATCTCGGGCAGCACGGTGTACTGGGCGAAGGTCGAGGTGCCCATGTAGTGGTGGAGCTTCTTCCCGCCCACCGAGAAGCGGCTGCTGCCATCGGGCATCAGGCCCTGGCCCTGGGTCGCGCGGATCGCCTGGCACAGGTTGGTCTTGGGATTGAGGCAGTACTCGCACTCGCGGCATTCGGGCGTGTAGAGCGGGATCACGTGGTCGCCCTTGCGCAGCGACTTCACGCCGGCGCCGACCTCGACCACGATGCCCGCGCCCTCGTGGCCCAGGATCGCGGGGAACAGGCCTTCCGGATCGGCGCCCGAAAGCGTGTAGGCATCGGTGTGGCAGATGCCGGTGGCCTTGATCTCGACCAGCACCTCGCCCGCACGCGGACCTTCCAGTTCCACGCGCTCGATCGTGAGCGGCGCACCCGCCTGGTGGGCTACCGCGGCTCGTACCTGCATGGCGCGACTCCAATCGAACTCGGGCCCCGGAGTTTAGCGACGCGCGACGCCCGCGGGCGCCGGGTTCACTGGTTCCAGCCGCGGCGCGTGGCCGGACCGTGCGTCGCGCCGCCGGGTCAGGTCGCGCAGGCCGCCTGCACCGGCGCCGGTTCGCCGCGCAGGACCTGCCCGAGGTAGTACTCGAGCAGCATGCGCGCCAGCGGCTGCTCGGTCGCCGGCACCAGCGTGCCGACGCCGTCCAGCCAGCCGTCGATGCAGGCCTTGGCGTCCGCCGTGCCGGCCGCGCAGTCGAGCAACTGGCCGAAGGCGGCGCGGTAGCGGCGGAACTCCGCGCGCCCCATCGGCGCCCCGTGCCCCGGCACCAGGGTCTCGAAGGGCACGGCCTCGAGTTCGGCCAGGGCCGCGGTCCAGCCGCTGGCGCAGGCGGTGTCGAAGAACGGTGCCGGCAGGGTGACGAGGTCGCCGGCGACCAGGATCCGGGTGGAGGCGTCGTAGAGCCAGACATCGCCCGCGGTGGCAGCGCGACGGGCCAGGCCCAGCCGCAAGGGCAGACCGGCGAGCGTTACCGGACCGGATGCGTCCACGACGCGATCGGGCGCCAGCGCCGGGCCGGCATCGAGGATCGCCAGTTCGGCCTCGAAGGGCGCGCGCTTGCCCGCATCGTCGCCCGCCTCGCGCAACATCTGCTCGAGTTGCCGGCGATAGTCGGCCAGGAAGCCGCCCATCGCGCCTTCAATCGCGTCGCTGGCATGGACCCGTGCCTCGGGATAGGCCGCGCGCACGCGCGGGTTGCCGCCGACATGATCGAGGTGCCAGTGCGTGTTGACGATCGCGGCGACCGGCTGTCCGCGATCCAGCGCGAAATCCAGCAGCGCCCGGGTGTGCGCGGGATGGCGCCCGGTATCGACCACGACCAGTCCCTGCGGGGCCACCAGCACCACCGAGTTGCCATCGGGCTGGCGTCCGGAGTCGAAGTGGCCGCGCAGCAGGAAGGTATGCGGCGCGATCGACAGCGGTTCGGCCGCCGCGGACGCGCCGGCCAGGCCCAGGCCCAGGGCAGCGGCGACAGCGAGGACTCGGATCATGGGATCACTTCCGTTGCGGGATTGCGATCCTGCACGAATAGCGCCCCTGCCGTGCCGCGCGCAGTGGCGAAGGGCATGGTCGGTCCCCTTTCGCGCAAGCGCGGCAACGGCGACGCGGGCACAACCCGTCGCGCTGCTACGCTAGCGCATCGCCCAACGAATGCGGGGATTGCCATGGCTAGCGGACATTCGCGGCGCCAATTCCTGCGCATGGCCGGCATCGCCACCGGCCTGCCGCTGCTCGGCGAGGCGCGGCTCGCACTGGCGCAGGTGCCCGCCGCGGCGGCCGCCTACGCGGCGCCCAAGACCTGGATCAATGCCAACGAGCATCCCGAGGGACCGTGCGCGGCCGCGCGCGCGGCGCTGGGCGACATGATCCCGCTCGGCGGCCGCTACCTGTTCGAGCAGACCGGGCGCATGGTCGAGGCCTGCGCGCGCCATCTCGGCCTGCGCACCGACCACGTGCTGCCCTACGCCGGATCGAGCGAGCCGCTGCACTACGGCGTGCTCGCATTCACCTCGGCCAAGCGCGGCCTGGTCACGGCCAATCCCACCTTCGAGGCGGCGTGGGAGGCCGCGGCCTTCACCCGCGCGCGCGTCGCCAAGGTGGCGCTGGCCGCAGACGGCGCGCACGACCTGCGCCGCATGGTCGCCGCCGACCGCCGCGCCGGGCTGGTCTATGTCTGCAATCCCAACAACCCGACCGGCACGATCACGCCGCGCGCGGAAATCGAGTGGGCGCTGGCGCACATGCCCAGGGGCGCGGTGATGATGGTCGACGAGGCCTACATCGAGTACGGCAACGAGCGCAGCGTGGTCGATCTGGTCGCTGCCGGCGCCGACCTGGTCGTGCTGCGCACCTTCTCCAAGATCTACGGCATGGCCGGCGTGCGCTGCGGCCTCGCGCTGGCGCGACCGGACCTGCTCAAGCGCCTCGAGTACTTCGGCGCCAACCCGATGCCCATCGCCGCCACCGCCGCCGCGATCGCGAGCCTGGGCGACGAGACGCTGGTGGCGGAGCGCCGGCGCGAAACCACCGAAGTGCGCGACGAGACCTTCGCCTGGCTGCGCACGCAGGGCTACCGCTTCACGCCTTCGACCACCAACTGCTTCCTGCTCGACGCCGGCCAGCCCGGCAAACCCGTGATGGCGGCGATGGCCGAGCGCGGCGTGGTGATCGGCCGCACCTGGGAAATCCTGCCGAACCAGGTCCGCATCACGATCGGCTCGCGCGAGGAGATGCTGCGCTTCCGCGACGCGTGGCAGGAGGTGATGCGCGAGGGCGTCAAGGCCGCGGCGTCC
>JAGOEZ010000003.1:0-34088 GCA_017997455.1 Lysobacterales bacterium
AGGCGATCAGGAAGGCGTCGGTCGCGGCGGTGGCGCCGAACACGCCGGCCTGCACCAGGTCGCGCGCGTAGCCCGACAGGCGCGACAGGAAGGTCATCGAGCCGAAGCTGAGCGTGGAGCGCAGGAGCTTCATGGCGCTGCCTCCGCCTGTCGCGCCTGGATGCGAATCGGGAATAATTGACGAAAGCCGCGCAAATCCGGATACTTGCGCCCCTTTTTCCCACCTTTCCCAGATTCCGGAGTCATCCCTTGGCAAACATCAAGTCCGCGAAGAAGCGCGCCCGCCAGGCGGTCAAGCGCAACGCCCGCAATGCCGGCCAGCGCTCGGCCATGCGCACCTCGCTCAAGAAGGCCGTCAAGGCCGCCGAGGCCACCGACAAGGCCGGCGCCGAAGCCGCGCTCAAGAGCGCCGGTTCCGCGCTCGACCGCGCCGCCGCGAAGGGCCTGATCCACAAGAACAAGGCCGCCCGGCACAAGAGCCGCCTGAGCGCGAAGATCCGCGCGATGGCCTGATCGCGCTCGCGCCGCAAGGCGCGCATGCGATGCATCGAAGCCGGCGCAAGCCGGCTTTTTTGTTGCCCGCCGCTCAGCCATCGCCCGTCGGCGCGAGTCGCAGTTCATCGAGCAGCGCCATGGCGCGCAAACAGATGTCACGGGTACCCTCGCCGGTCGCGGCCGAAACCACGAACCAGGGCGCCTTCCAGCGCAGGCGTTTCACGATCGCCCTGGCCTGCTTCTCGCGCTCATCGGGCGGCAACAGGTCGGCCTTGTTGAGCACCAGCCAGCGCGGGCGCTTGAGCAGTCCCGGCTCGAACTGCTTGAGTTCCTTCTCGATCGCCTTGACCTGCGCCACCGGATCGATCGCCTCGTCGGCCGGCGCCATGTCGACCAGGTGCAGGAGCAGCCGCGTGCGCATCACGTGCTTGAGGAACTGGATGCCGAGTCCGGCGCCCTCCGAGGCGCCTTCGATCAAGCCGGGGATGTCGGCCACCACGAAGCTGCGGTCGCGCTCCACCCGCACCACGCCCAGGTTCGGGTGCAGCGTGGTGAAAGGATAGTCCGCGACCCGCGGCTTGGCCGCCGAGACCGCGCGGATGAAGGTCGACTTGCCGGCATTGGGGAAGCCCAGCAGGCCGACATCGGCCAGCAGCTTGAGCTCCAGGCGGATGGTGCGTTCCTCGCCGGGCTCGCCCGGGATGGCGCGCTGCGGCGACCGGTTGGTGGAGCTCTTGAAGTGGATGTTGCCCTTGCCGCCATGGCCGCCGGTCGCGACCAGCAGGCGCTGCCCGTTGCCGGTGAGGTCGCCGATCTCCTCGTCGGTGTCGACATTGATGACCACCGTGCCCACCGGCACGCGGATGATCTCGTCGTCGCCGTGAGCGCCGGTCTTCTGCCGGCCCATGCCGTTCTCGCCGCGCCGCGCGTTGAAGCTGCGCTGGTGGCGGAAGTCGATCAGGGTGTTGATGCCCTCGTCGGCCACCAGCCACACGCTGCCGCCCTTGCCGCCGTCGCCGCCATCGGGCCCGCCCAGCGGGATGAACTTCTCGCGCCGGAAGCTCACGCAGCCGTTGCCGCCGGCGCCGGCTGCTACGCGAATCTCTGCCTCGTCCACGAACTTCACCGGGGCGTTCCTTCTACCTTGGGGGCCTGCGCTTCGTTGGACCCGATGAGTATTCCCACAACCCCTGGCCCGGCGGGACCGGGCCGCCGCCCCCTTAACTTAAGGGGGGCTCCGAGTCTGCGCCAGCTTGGCGTGCCTGGCTGTCGTCATGGAGCCCTGATTGTGGCGATTGTCGGGGAAAATGGATTCCCGCCTGCGCGGGAATGACGCCCCACCCGACGAGGGCGATCGATCCACCGGCGCCGCTCGCCTCCACCGGGGCCAGTGCCGGTCCTGGGCCTGACTCGTGACCAACAAGGACGTCATTCCCGCGCAAGCGGGAATCCATTTTGTTCACCCACCAAACGAAAAGCCCCGCGCGAGGCGGGGCTTGTCGGCGCCAGTGGACGGCAAGCCTCAGGCGGACTTGACGCTCACGGTGCGGCGCTTCTCGGCGCCCTTGATCGAGAACTCGACGGTGCCATCGGTGAGCGCGAACAGGGTGTGGTCGCGGCCCAGGCCGACATTCTTGCCCGGATGGAACTGGGTGCCGCGCTGGCGCACGATGATGTTGCCGGCGTCGACCGCCTGGCCACCATAGAGCTTGACGCCCAGGTACTTGGGGTTCGAATCGCGACCGTTGCGGGTACTACCGCCAGCCTTCTTGTGTGCCATGGCTATCTCTCCTCGCTACGGTGCGGATCAGCCGGCCGAAATGCCGGTGATCTCGATCTCGGTGTAATGCTGGCGGTGGCCCATCTGCTTGCGATGGTGCTTGCGCCGGCGGAACTTGACGATGGTGACCTTGTCGTGGCGGCCGTGGCCGCGCACGGTGGCGGCGACCGAGGCGCCCTTCACCAGCGGCGCGCCGATGGTGATCTTGTCGCCGTCGCCGACCATCAGGACCTGGTCCAGCGTGACGGTGGAACCGGGCTCGACCTCGAGCTTCTCGACGCGGATCACCTCGCCGGGCACGGCCCGGAACTGGCGTCCGCCGGTGACGAACACTGCGTACATGGCTATTCCTCTGTAGTTATTCTTGGGCTTACGCCGTAACGAGCCGCGTAGAATAGTGATCTTTGTGCGCTGCGTCAACCAGTTAGGGCGGAATCGCGGGGCGGCGGTGCGTCGAATGGACTTGGGCCCAAAGGGAGCGCATTCAGCCGCGGGCGAGGCTTATCGCCCGCAGAGCGGGCTCCTGCAGAGCCGGCCTTGTAGGAGCCCGCTCTGCGGGCGATAAGCCTCGCCCGCGGTCGAAGCCGCTCCCATTTCGGGAGGTCCACGGGCAGACAGTCCCGTGACACCCGGGGGCGCTAAACTAGAGCGTTCCCCATCCGTCCTCCGGTCCATGGACACGATCCGCATCCGCGGCGCGCGCACCCACAACCTCAAGAACATCGACCTCGACCTGCCGCGCGACCGGCTGATCGTCATCACCGGCCTGTCGGGCTCGGGCAAGTCCTCGCTCGCCTTCGACACCATCTACGCCGAGGGCCAGCGCCGCTACGTGGAGTCGCTGTCGGCCTACGCGCGGCAGTTCCTCTCGGTGATGGAGAAGCCCGACGTCGACCACATCGAGGGCCTGTCGCCCGCGATCGCGATCGAGCAGAAGGCGACCTCGCACAACCCGCGCTCGACCGTGGGCACCATCACCGAGATCTACGACTACCTGCGCCTGCTCTACGCGCGCGTCGGCACCCCGCGCTGCCCCGACCACGACCTGCCGCTGGAGGCCCAGACCATCAGCCAGATGGTCGATGCCACCCTGGCGCTGGACCCGCAGCGCCGCTACATGCTGCTGGCGCCGGTGGTGCGCGAGCGCAAGGGCGAGCACCTGCAGGTGTTCGAGCAGTTGCGCGCCCAGGGCTTCGTGCGCGCGCGGGTCGACGGCAAGCTCTGCGACCTCGACGCGGTCCCGACCCTGGCGCTGCGCGTCAAGCACACCATCGAGGCCGTGGTCGACCGCTTCCGCCCCGCCCCGGAGCTCAAGCAGCGCCTGGCCGAGTCCTTCGAGACCGCGCTGCGCCTGGGCGAGGGCCTCGTGATCGTGGCCGACCATGACGATGCGAAGGCCAAACCCACGCTTTACTCCTCGCGCTTCGCCTGCCCGGTCTGCGACTATTCGCTGTCGGAACTGGAACCGCGCCTGTTCTCCTTCAACTCGCCGGTCGGCGCCTGCGCGGCCTGCGACGGCCTCGGCGTGACCCAGTTCTTCGACCCGGCGCGCGTGGTGATCCACCCGGAACTCTCGCTCGCCGCCGGCGCGGTGCGCGGCTGGGATCGCCGCAATACCTACTACTTCCAGCTGGTGATGTCGCTGGCGAAGCACTACAAGTTCGAGGTCGACACGCCGTGGCGCGAACTGCCCGAGCGCATCCGCAAGGCGGTGCTGCACGGCAGCGGCGAGGAGGAGATCGCGTTCCGCTACGTCTCCGAGCGCGGCGGCAGCGTCGGGCGCAAGCATCGCTTCGAGGGCATCCTGCCCAACCTCGAACGGCGCTACAAGGAGACCGAGTCGCCGGTGGTGCGCGAGGAGCTGGCCAGGTTCATCAGCTCGCGCCCCTGCCCCGACTGCGGCGGCCAGCGCCTCAACCGCGCCGCGCGCCATGTCTACGTGGCGGGGTGCAACATGCACACGGTGTGCTCGCTGCCGGTCGACCGCGCGCTGGCCTTCTTCGGCGACGTTGCGCTGGCGGGCTGGCGCGCCGAGATCGCGGCCAGGATCATCAAGGAGATCCGCGAGCGCCTGCGCTTCCTGGTCGACGTGGGCCTCGACTACCTCACGCTCGAACGCCAGGCCGACACGCTGTCGGGCGGCGAGGCGCAGCGCATCCGCCTGGCCAGCCAGATCGGCGCCGGGCTGGTCGGCGTGATGTACGTGCTCGACGAGCCGTCGATCGGCCTGCACCAGCGCGACAACGAGCGCCTGCTCGGCACCCTCACCCGCCTGCGCGACCTCGGCAACACGGTGCTGGTGGTCGAGCACGACGAGGACGCGATCCGCGCCGCCGACCACGTGGTCGACATCGGCCCGGGCGCCGGCGTGCATGGCGGGCGCATCGTGGCGCAGGGCCGCATGGCCGACATCAAGCGCGCGCCGGAGTCGATCACCGGCCAGTTCCTGTCCGGCAAGCGCCGCATCGCGGTGCCGGAACGGCGCTTGCCGCCGGACCCCAAGGCGATGCTGCGGCTGCTGGGCGCGCGCGGCAACAACCTGCACGAGGTCGACCTCGAGATCCCGGCCGGTCGCTTCGTCTGCGTGACCGGCGTGTCGGGCTCGGGCAAGTCGACGCTGATCAACGACACCCTGTTCCGGCTCGCGGCCCACGAACTCAACGGCGCCAACGAGCAGCCGGCGCCGTATCGCAAGGTCGAAGGCCTCGCGCTGTTCGACAAGGTGGTGGACATCGACCAGTCGCCGATCGGGCGCACGCCGCGCTCGAACCCGGCGACCTACACCGGCCTGTTCACGCCGCTGCGCGAACTCTATGCGCAGGTGCCCGAGTCGCGCACGCGCGGCTACGGCCCGGGCCGCTTCAGCTTCAACGTCAAGGGCGGCCGCTGCGAGGCCTGCCAGGGCGACGGGCTGATCAAGGTCGAGATGCATTTCCTGCCGGACGTGTACGTGGCCTGCGACGTCTGCCACGGCAAGCGCTACAACCGCGAGACCCTGGAGATCCACTACAAGGGCCACACCATCAGCGACGTGCTGGAGATGACGGTCGAGGACGCGCTCACGCTGTTCCAGCCGGTGCCGGTGCTGGCGCGCAAGCTCGAGACCCTGGTGGCGGTGGGCCTGTCGTACATCAAGCTCGGGCAGGCCGCGACCACGCTGTCCGGCGGCGAGGCCCAGCGGGTCAAGCTCTCGCGCGAACTGTCCAAGCGCGACACCGGCCGCACCCTGTACATCCTCGACGAGCCGACCACCGGCCTGCACTTCCACGACATCGAGCAATTGCTCGCCGTGCTGCACCGCCTGCGCGACGACGGCAACACCGTGGTCGTGATCGAGCACAACCTCGACGTGATCAAGACCGCCGACTGGATCATCGACCTCGGCCCCGAGGGCGGCGATCGCGGCGGCCGCATCCTCGTGGCCGGCACGCCCGAGGACGTCGCGCGCCACCCGCACTCGCACACCGGGCGCTTCCTCGCCCCGGTGCTCGGCATCAAGCGCCGCCAGCAGGCGGCCTGAACCCCCAACCCGGAACGCCCGCATGACCGACAAGGCCCTGCTCAGTCTCCCGCTCAGCGTGCGCTGGGGCGACATGGACTCGTTCAACCACGTCAACAACGCGGCCTTCGCGACCTATCTCGAAGAGGCGCGGATGCACTGGTTCACCAGCCTGGGCCCGGGCTGGATCGACCAGCGCATCATGCCGATCCTGGCCGCGCAGACCATCAACTACCGCATCCCGATCGAATGGCCGGCCGCGATCGCGGTGGAACTGCGCACCGAGCGCATCGGCCGGACCAGCCTCACGCTCGCATTCCGCATCGTGTCGACCGGTACGCCGGTCCGCCATTACGCCGATGGCAGCCACGTGCTGGTGTGGGTCGATCGCGCGAGCGGACGTTCGGTCCCGCTGCCGGAGCTCGTGCGCAGCGCCGCCGCCTGACACGCGCGCAGCTACTGCGGCTGGCGCACCTCGAAGTCCGCGCCCACCGCCGCCGCGCCTTCGACCTCGAACTCGATCCGGACCAGATCGCCGGCGCGCAGCGCCCGCGCCGGGCGCATCAGCATCAGGTGGTTTCCGCCCGGCGCAAGGCGCACGCTCGCGCCGGCCGGCACCTCGATCGCTTCCAGCGCGCGCATGCGCATCATCCCGCCATCCATGCGCATCTCGTGCAGTTCGACCGCGCCGAAATCGGCGCTGCGCGCGCCGGTCACGCGCAGCGGCGTCGCGCCCGTGTTGGCGAGTTCGGCATAGCCCGCGAGCATGGCCGCGGTGGGCGGCGCCTCGCGGATCCAGGCCTCGCGCAGCTCGAGTCCGGCCGCGGCCGCGTCGTGGCCCAGCAGCAACAGCAGGCAGCACAGGGTCGAGCGCATCGCCAGTCTTCCTGCTTCCCGGGGTCGCTATAGTACGACCTCGACCCACGCCGGCCAGCAGGAATACCCATGCTCGACGTCCAGCGCCACGACGCCATCCTCGAAATGCGGCTTGCGCGCCCGCCGGTGAACGCGCTCGACCCGGCGCTGGTGCGCGCGCTCAAGGACACCTTCCTCGAAGCGCCGGGCACCGGCGCCCGCGCCATCGTGCTGTCGGGCACGCCGGGGCTCTATTCCGGCGGCCTCGACGTGCCGGCGCTGCTGGCGCTGGACCGCGCGGCGATGCAGGATTTCTGGCGCGACTTCATCGGCCTGCTCGGCGCCATCGGGCGCTGCCCGGTTCCGGTGGTCGCCGCGATCACCGGCCACAGCCCGGCCGGCGGCGCGGTCCTGGCGATCTTCTGCGACTACCGCGTGATGGCGCGTGCCACCGACCCGGCCAAGCCGTACCGCATCGGCCTCAACGAGGTCCAGGTCGGCCTCTCGGTGCCACCGGCGATCCAGTTCGCCTACCGGCGCCTGCTCGGCAGCCACCGCGCCGAACGACTGATGGTCGCCGGCGCGATGGTCGATTCCGAAACCGCGCTGCGCATCGGCCTGGTCGATGAGCTGGCCGCTGCCGCCGAGGTGGTGCCGCAGGCCATGGCGTGGTGCCGCCAGCACCTGGCCTTGCCGCCCGAGGCGATGGCCGAGACCCGCCGCCTGGCGCGCGCCGACCTGCACGAGATGCTGGGCCGGTCGATGAACGACCCGGCCGAGGACTTCATGGCGCGCTGGTTCAGCGCCGAGAGCCAGACCGTGCTGCAAGCGCTGGTGGCGAAGCTCAAGTCGAAGGGCTGAGGCCCGCGCCGCGGGGCGAATGCGGCGCCTATGCGGGTCCGGTGGCAACCGGGCGCGAGCGGTCGGAGACCCATTCGCTCCACGAGCCCGGGTAGATCCGCGCGCCATGCAGGCCCGCGTGCTCCATCGCCAGCAGGTTGTGGCACGCGGTCACGCCGGAGCCGCACATCAGCACGGTGTCCTGCGGCGGGTGGTCGCGGGCCAGCGCGCGGAAATCCGCAGCCAGCCCGGCCGCATCCTTGAAGCGGCCATCCGCCGCGAGGTTGTCGGTGTAGGGCCGGTTGCGCGCCCCGGGCACGTGCCCGGCGACGGGGTCCAGCGGCTCCAGCTCGCCGCGGAAGCGCGGCGCGGCGCGCGCGTCGAGCAATGCGATGCGCGACGCAGCCAAACCGCGCTGCAGGGCCTCGGTTTCGACGATCCGGGCGCGGTCGTAGCGGACCTCGCGCTGCACGGGCGTGCGGGTTTCGATGCCGGTCTCGACCGGAAGGCCCGCGGCCAGCCAGGCCTGCCAACCGCCATCGAGCACGGCCACTTCGTCGTGTCCGACCAGGCGCAGCATCCACCACAGCCGCGCGGCCGCGAGCGCGCCGCCCATCGCGTCGTAGGCGATCACGAGGGTGCCGGGCGCGATGCCCCACGCCGACAGGCAACGCGAGAATGCCTCGGCGTCCGGCAGCGGATGGCGGCCGCGACCCTTGATCGTGAGATCCGCCAGGTCGCGATCGAGGTCGGCGCGCGGGGCACCGGGCAGGTGGGCGCTGGCGTGCAGCGCATCGGCCACGGCCGGATCGCGGTTGGCGAGATCCGCCCTGCAATCGATTGCGACCACGGCGTCCTTGCGCAGCAGCGCCCACGCTTCCTGCGGACCGACCAGCACGCGGCTCACGGCTCGCCTGCCGCGCGCTGCCAGCGCCGCGCGAGGTTGAGCAGCATTGACGCGGTCGCGCCCCAGATCTCGCGACCGCCCCACGTATAGACGTGGTAGTGGCGCACGCGTCCCTGGAACTCGCGCGAGCGCTCCTCGCAATGCGCCGGATCGAGGAAGAAGTCCAGCGGCGCCTCGAAGATCTCGTCGACCTCGCGCGGATCGGCGCGGAACGAGGCCGCGCGCGACACCAGGCCGACCACCGGCGTGACCCGGAACGCGGTGATGGTCGCGAAGGGATCGAGATAGCCCAGCGCCTCGGTCAACTGGCGCCCGAGGCCGATCTCCTCCTCCGACTCGCGCAGCGCGGCGGCCAGCGGCGACGCGTCCTCGCGCTCGATCCGGCCACCGGGAAAGCTGATCTGGCCGGCATGATGGGTCAGCGCGGCGGTACGGCGGGTCAGGACCACCTGCGGCCCGGCGCCGCGCATCACGATGGGCACCAGCACCGCCGCGGGGCACAGGGTGTCCAGCGGCGGCAGCAGGTCGATGAGCTCGGCGGCGTTCCAGGGCACGTCGGTCGGCGGCGAGCCCAGCGAATGGGTGGCCGCGGCGAGGCGCCGGCGCAACGCATCGGGCACGCCGCTCATGTGCGCGTGGCCTCCCGTGCCGGCAGCACCTCGTTCATGATCGCCAGCCGCTCGAGGTCGGGCAGCTGCGACCACTGCGCGATCTCGTCGCCGGTGCGGAAGCAGCCGTCGCAAAGGCCGTCGGGGCCCAGCGTGCAGATGCCGATGCAGGGGGTGATGACTGGGGTGGGGGCGAGTCGTTGGAACATCGCAGCGGCGGAACGAGTCAGGGGCGCCAATGCGCCCCTGACGAAATCTCTCGAACTGGATCCCGGATCATCGCCCATCCATGGGCTGTCCGGGATGACGGCATCCTGCCGTCACTTCACGTCGATTAGCTTGATGTCGAAGACGAGGGCTTCGTTGGGGCCGATGACCGGGGCCTGGCCGCGCATGCCGTAGGCCTTTTCCGGCGGCAGGAACACCTGCCAGTGGTCGCCGATCTTCATCAGCGGCAGGATTTCCTTCCAGCCGTCGATCACGGTGTCGACCTTGAAGCTCGCCGGCTGGCCGCGGGCGAAGGAGCTGTCGAACTCGAGGCCGCTGGAGAGCGAGCCGCGATAATGCACGGTGACCTGGCTGGTGGGCGTCGGCTTGCGGCCGGCGCCGTCCTCGATCACGCGGTACTGGATGCCCGAGGGCAGGACCACGATGCCCTTCTTGGCGCGGTTCTCGGCCATGAAGCGGTCGCTCTTGGTCTTGTTCTCGCGCGCCATCGCCTCGAACTTGACCCGTGCCTCGCCGACCATCTTCTCGCGCATGGCGCCGAGCTGGGCGCGCATGTCGGCTTCGGGCACCGCCGGCGTGCGCTTGGCGTAGCCGTCCTGCAGCGCGCGAATCACCTGGTTGATGTCGACGTCCATCTTCTTGTCGATGAAGTCGCGGCCGATCTCGTAACCGATCGCGTAGCTGACCTTGTTCTTGTCGACCGCGACTGCCGGGGCCGCGGGACGCGCCTGCTGCTGCTGCGCCTGGCCGGCCTGCGTGGCCGGCGGCGGGGTCTGCGCCAGCGCGGCCGGCACGACGGCCAGCGCGAGCACGGCAAAAATGGAGCGGAAGCTCATGGAACTCTCCGGAACGGAATCGTTAGGAATTCGCTAAGGGGGCCGGGCTGCGGACCCGCGAAGGTCGCGCATTCTACCGAAGGGCACCCCACCCCGCCATGCGGGACCCGCAACAGACCATGCCGGGCCGGTGAAGTTCAACGGCTGCGCGGGCCGCCGGACTAGAATGCGGGCCCGTTTCGTGGAGAGCGCCATGGCATTCCGCAACCTGTTGCAGGCCGACGAGGGCGCCGTGCGCACCCTGACGGTCAACCGTCCGGACAAGCTCAACGCGCTCAACCGCGAGACCCTGGCCGAGTTGCACCTGGCCTTCGACCAGGCTCGCGGCGACGAGGCGATCCGCGTGGTGATCCTCACCGGGGCGGGCCCCAAGGCCTTCGTGGCCGGCGCCGACATCGCGGAACTGGCGGCACAGTCGCCGATCGGCGCCCTGGAAATGTCGCGCTTCGGCCAGGCGCTGATGACCAAGGTCGAGCGGCTGGGCAAGCCGGTCATCGCCGCGATCGGTGGCTTCGCGCTCGGTGGCGGCATGGAGCTGGCGATGGCCTGCACGCTGCGAATCGCGGCCGACAGCGCGAAGCTCGGCCAGCCCGAGGTCAACCTGGGACTCCTGCCGGGCTTCGGCGGCACGCAGCGCCTGCTGCGCCTGGCCGGTCGAGGCGCGGCGCTGGAGCTTTGCCTCCTGGGAGCGCCGATCAGCGCGCAGCGCGCGTACGAACTCGGCATCGTCAATCGCGTGGTGCCGATCGCCGAGTTGGCGGCCGAGGTGCAGAGGCTGGCCGCGCAACTCGCCGCGTCGGCACCGATCGCGCTGCGCGCGGTGCTCGATGCCGTGTTGCTCGGCGGCGAAGCGTCGATCGACACCGGGCTCGATTACGAGTCGCAGGCCTTCGCGGTGTGCGTGGCGACCGAGGACATGCGCGAGGGGACCAAGGCGTTTCTCGAGAAGCGCAAGCCAGCTTTTGTGGGCCGCTGAGGGCTGCCGCGAGATCGGGGGTCCGGAGCCGTCGGCTTCCGCTTGGCGGCTCGGACATTCAGTGGAACTCGCCTCCAACCGGAAGCCGACGGCTCCGGCCTCGCTTCGAATGCGCGCAAAGGCGAGGCCCGCCCCTGTAGAAGCGGCTTCAGCCGCGACCACGCAGAACTTCACCCAGCAATGACGCCTCGAGGCTTATCGCGCGCAGAGCGCGCTCCTACGAAGCCGGCTTTGTAGGAGCGCGCTCTGCGCGCGATAAGCCTCGGTCGCGGCTGAAGCCGCTCCTACAGGGGCAAGGCGTTGCGCGGATGCGGCGGCTCAGTGCACCACGCCGCGATAGTTGAGCTCGCCCGCGGTCACGGCGAGGTCGAGGCGGTTCTCGGGCGGCGCCAGCGGACAGGTCGCGTACGGCGTGAACACGCACGGCGGGTTGTAGGACTTGTTGAAATCCACCACGACGAGGTCGCTGCCGGGCTTGGGCCGGTCGCTGTAGAGGAAGCGCCCGGCGCCATAAGTCTGCTTGCCGCTGGTGCGGTCGGAGAAGATGAACCACAACTGGTCCGGCCCACCGTCGACTGCCTCCAGTCGGTACTGCTTTCCGTCGCGCTCGAACTCGACCGCACCAGGATTGGGCGTGTCATCGAGCGTGCCGATCACGTTCGCGATCGGGATCGTCTTGCCATCGGGATGCGGCAGGAACCTGCCTTCCACGCGCCACGAGGGATCGATGTCGTAGTAGTCCATGCCGACGAAGCCGGTGCGGGTGGCAGCGGCCGAATCGCGCACGCGCAAGGCATGGCGGCCGGAACGCTCGATCACGATGAAGCTCACGCTGCCGTGCGCGACCACGCTGGGCGTGCCCGAGTCATCGGCCAGCAGCGTCGCCTGCGTCGCCGGCTTGCCGTCGACCGTCGCGCCGGTGCCTGCCTCCAGTGCAATCGAAAGCTTCCCGTCCGCCAGCGTGAGCGTGCCGAGTCTGGGCGGCACGCCGGCGATCTTCACGTAGGCATCCGCATCCGGTCCGACGGCGCTCGCGTCCACGGCGCTGCCGATCGCGGTACGGCCGGGCTCGATCCAGTCCAGCCCGACCAGGCTCAGCCAGCCGTCGGGCAACTTGAGCCGCTCCACCCGCTGCGCGCGCCAGGCTTCGATCTCGGCGCGATGCGGATCGGGGGCGGCGCCGGCGGCGAGGATCGCGGCGAGCAGCAATGAAGTCGGCGGCATGCGGTTTGGTCTCCGGGAATCGGGTGGCGCTCAGCGCCCTCGCAGGAACATGCGGTCCAGTTCGGCCCGCGTCAACTGGACCCAGGTCGGGCGACCATGATTGCACTGGTCGGAGCGCTCGGTCGCTTCCATCTGGCGCAACAGCGCATTCATCTCGGCGAGTTCGAGGCGCCGGTTGGCGCGCACCGAGGCATGGCAGGCCATGGTGGACAGCAGTTCGTTCTGGAATTCCTCGAGGCGCGCGCTGCTGCCGTGGGTGGCGAGGTCGCCCAGCACGTCGCGCACCAGCGCCTCGACGTCGCTGCCTTCGAGCACCGAGGGGATGCGCCGCACCAGCACGCGCTCGTCGGCCACGCGCGTGAGTTCGAAGCCCAGCGCGGCGAACTCGGCGGCGTGTTCGTCGACCGCGTCGGCCTCGCGCCGCGACACTGCGACCGGCAGCGGCACCAGCAGCAATTGCGACGGAATCGAGCCGCAGGCGCGGGCGTCCTTGAGCCGCTCGTAGGTGACGCGCTCGTGCGCCGCGTGCATGTCGACCAGTACCAGGCCGTGCGCATTCTCGGCCAGCACGAAGACGCCGCCCAGTTGCGCGAGGGCGTAGCCCAGGGGCGGCGGGGCGCCGTCCGCCACGGCATCGCCACCAGCTTGCGGGATCGACGCGTGCTGCGTCGATCCCGCGGAATACAGGGCCGCGTAGGCCTGCAGCGGCACCGCCTGGCCGGGAAGCCCGAGCCCGGACTGGCGCGGATTCCACGCGGCATGAACCGAACCCGCGGGCTGCGGCGTGGCGAATGCGCCGACGCCATCCGGCATCGCCCCGCCCGCGCGCGTCCCGGCCAGCGCCTCGTGCAGGCGCCGGAACACGAAATCATGCACGCGGCGCGAATCGCGGAACCGCACCTCGAGCTTGGCCGGATGCACGTTGACGTCGACCGCGCCCGGTTCGAGCGTGAGGAACAGCACGTAGGCCGGATGGCGCCCGTGGAACAGCACGTCGGCGTAGGCCTGGCGCACCGCGTGCGCCACCAGGCGGTCGCGCACGGGCCGCCCGTTGACGTAGAAATACTGGCGGTCGGTCTGCGAGCGCGCGGCGGTGGGCGCGCCGATCCAGCCTTCGAGGCGCAGGTCGCCGGCGCTGGTGTCGATGCGCAGCGATTGCGCCAGCAGGGATTCGTCCAGGGCCGCGCCGATGCGCTGCTCCGCGCTGGCGGCGCCCCAGCGCTGCATTTCGCGCCCGTTGTGGCTCAATCGGAACTCGACCGCGGGATGCGCCAGCGCCTGCGTGCGCACCAGTTCCTCGACGTGGCCGTACTCGGTGCGCTCGGCGCGCAGGAACTTGCGCCGCGCCGGGACGTTGTAGAAGAGGTCGTGCACCGTGACCGTGGTGCCCACCGGATGCTGCGCCGGGCGCGGCGCCGACAGGCGCCCGTCCTCCGCTTCGATGGTCCAGGCCTGGTCTGCATCATGCGCGCGCGAACTCAGCGCGAAGCGCGAGACCGAAGCCATGCTCGGCAGGGCTTCGCCGCGAAATCCCATCGTGGCCACCGATTCGAGGTCATCGAGGCTGGCGATCTTGCTGGTGGCGTGGCGCGAGAGCGCAAGCGCCAGGTCGTCGGCCGCGATGCCGTGGCCGTTGTCGCGCACCCGCACCAGTTTCGCGCCACCCGCCTCGAGCTCGACCTCGATCCGGGTCGCGCCCGCGTCAAGGCTGTTCTCGACCAGTTCCTTGACGATCGACGCCGGCCGCTCGACCACCTCGCCCGCGGCGATCTGGTTGACGAGCTGTTCGGGCAACTGGCGGATGCGCAAGGACGCCGGGCCTGCGATGCGGGCCGCGATCATAGCAAGCTGGCAGTGCGCCGCCGCCGGGAACGGGCGCGGCGACGCGCGCGCAGCGAAGGCCGACCTCAGGATTCGCTCGGAATCCGCAGCACCGTGCCCGCGCGCACCATGTCGGTGGACAGGTTGTTGACCCGGCGCAGCTCGCCGAGGCTGATGCGGTGGCGCATGGCGATCAGCGAGAGGCTCTCGCCGCGCGCCACGATGTGCTCGCGCGGGCGCTGCGGATGGGCCGCGATCCAGGAATCGGGCGGCGGCGAACCATGGAAGTAGTCGCGGATGCCGTCGAGCATCGCCTTGGCCAGCACGCGCTGGTGGCCCGGATCGTTGAGGCGGCGTTCCTCGGCCGGATTGGAGATGAACGCGGTCTCGACCAGGATCGAGGGCACGTCGGGCGAACGCAGCACCACGAAGTTGGCGCGCTGCACGTTGCGGCTGTGGACCTTGCCGACGCGCGCCAGGCTGCGCAGCACGCTGGCGGCGACCGCGTCGCTGGCGCCCAGGGTCGCGCCCTGGGAGAGATCCAGCAGCACGGCGGCCAGGGTGTTGTCCTTGTCGTCCAGCGACACGCCACCGACCAGGTCGGACTGGTTCTCGCTGGCGGCGAGCCAGCGCGCCGCCTCGCTGCTGGCGCCGCGCTGCGACAGGATGTAGACCGAGGAACCCGACGCGGCGCGCCGGGTGAAGGCATCGGCATGGATCGACACGAAGAGGTCGGCCCTGGCGTCGCGCGCCTTCTGGTAGCGCTGCTTGTGCGGGATGAAGTAGTCGCCGTCGCGGACCAGCAGCGCGCGCATGCCGGGCTCGGCGTCGATGGCGACGGCCAGCGCGCGCGCCACCGCCAGGGTGACGTTCTTCTCGCGCGTGCCCTTGGCGCCGATCGCGCCCGGATCCTCGCCGCCGTGCCCCGCGTCGATCGCGATCACCACGTCGCGCAAGGGGCCCGAGGCGACGGCCGGGACCGACCGCGCCGGCTGCGCCGCCCCGGTGGCTACGCGCGGATACAGGTCGATCACCAGGCGGTGGTTCTTCTTGCCGACCGGCGGCAGCAGGAAGGACTTCGGCCGCGTGCCCGGGGTCACGTCGATGACCACGCGCAAGGAATCGACCGTGGGCTGCCCGGAGCGCAGGCCCAGCACCCGGCCATGCGGCTTGGGCGCGCTGTAGCCGGTCGCCAGCTTGGCGCCCTGCAGGTCGAGGACGACGCGGTCGGGGTTCTGCAGGGTGAAGAGCTTGTACTCGACCACCCCGCCCAGGTCGAAGACCGTGCGGGTGTATTCGGGGCTCTCCCACAGGCGCACCGCGCGGACGTCCGTGGGCGCAGCCGCGGACGTGGCCGCCGGCGCCAGTGCGAGCGCCAGCACCCACAAGGTCCCCATCCGCAGCCAGCGCGCGCGTCCCATGCCGGCATTTGACCGCAACCAGACCGGGAAACGCAAGTGTTTTCCGTTTGTAATCCGTAGCCTGCAGACGATTCTTAACCTGAACCCGAGGGGCGGGCCGCGGCCGCGCCGCGTAGCGCTTCCGCGCCGCCGGGCGTCAGGGCGCGGGCCTCGAGCGTGCGACCCATGCCCGCCACGGCCAGCGCCAGGACCAGATCCGGCGCCGGGACCGCGCCCGCGCCCCGCTCGGGCCACTCGATCAGGATCACGCCGTCGAGGTCGCGCAGACCGAGGGCCTCGAGTTCCAGCGGCGAGCTGATCCGGTACAGGTCGAGGTGGTGCAGCAGGCGGGTCGGGGTCGGGTAGGACTCCAGCAGCGTGTAGGTCGGGCTCTTGACCCGCGTGCCGGGCTGCAGCGCCTGGACCAGCGCGCGCGCCAGCGTGGTCTTGCCACTACCCAACTCCCCGTGCAGGTGGATCACCAGTTGCGCGGGCAATGCGTGCGCGAGGGCCTGGCCGAAGGCGCGCGTATGCGCTTCATCGGGCAGCGCCAGGCGCAGCGTGAAGCTCACTGATTGACCGCGGCGCGCAGGCAATCGAGCAGCTCGCTGGCGAGCATCCCGCGCGCGCCGCGCGCCGCCGCGCGCCGCGCCGCCTCGGCATGCGCGGCGACGCCGACCCGCGCAGCCTGCGCCGGATCGAAGTGCTGGGCCATGAGTCCGGCGATGATCCCGGTCAGCACGTCGCCCATGCCGCCGCTGGCCATGGCCGGATTGGCCTGCGCGCAGATCCAGGCTTCGCCCGTGGGCGTCGCCACCACGGTGCCGGCGCCCTTGAGCACGACCACCGCCTGGTGGCGTCGCGCCAGCTCGCGCGCGGCCGCGTAGCGGTCGCGCGCGATCGCCGCAGGCACAACCTCGAGCAGGCGCGCGGCCTCGCCCGGATGCGGCGTCAGCACCGCCTGCGCCGGCAGCGCGCAGCGCGCCGCGGCGAGCAGGTTGAGTCCGTCGGCGTCGAGCACGCAGGGCTTGCCCGCCGCTAGCGCCTGGGTCCACAGCGCGCGCGACCACGCCGACTGTCCGAGGCCCGGCCCCAGCGCGATCACGCTGGCGCGCGCCAGCAATGCATCGGGCAGTTCGCCTTCGACCCCATGGACCATGAGTTCGGGCCGCGCGCCCACCAGCGCGGCCACATGCGCCGCGCGCGTGGCGACGCTGACCAGGCCGGCGCCGCTGCGCGCAGCCGCTTCGCCGGCCAGGCGCGCGGCGCCGGCCATGCCGTGGTCGCCGCCCACCACCAGCACGTGCCCGTGGCGGCCCTTGTGCGCGGCCGGCGCGCGCGGCGCCAGCGCGCGCTGGCACTCGGCGTCGTCGAGCAGGCGCGCGTCCGCCGGCACTGCATCGAACACCGCCGCGGGCACGTCCAGCGTCTCCAGCACGCATTCACCGACGTGGTCCGCCGCGGCCCCGGTCCACAGCCCGCGCTTCCAGCCGATGAAGCACACCGTCAGCGACGCGCGCACGCACGGCGCGTAGGCGTGGCCGCTGTCGGCATCGAGTCCCGAAGGCAGGTCCAGCGCCAGGACCGGCAGGCCGCAGCGGCCGATCGCGGCGATCGCGTCCGCGGTCGCGCCCTCGGGATCGCGCCCGGTCCCGATGCCGAGCAGGGCGTCGACCACCAGTTGCGCATCCGCGAACGCCGCGCCGGCATCGGTGGCCACCACGCCGCCTGCGGCCTCGAAGTCGGCACGCGCCCGGGCCGCCTCCGCGCTGCCGGGCATGCCGGTGGCCAGCACGCGCGCGTCGAGGCCCGCAGCGCGCGCCAGCCGCGCCAGCACGTAACCGTCGCCGCCATTGTTGCCGCGGCCGCACCAGGCCACGAGCCGTTGCACTTCGGGAAACCTGGCCCGCAGGCGCCGCAGGGCGGCCGCGCCGGCGCGGCACATCAGCGCATGGCCATCCTCGCCGCTGGCCGCGATCGCGCGCCGGTCGAGTTCGCGCATCGCATCGACGCGGTACAGGCGGAGTTCGGGGCGCTGCATGCGCCCGATTCTATACTTCGGGCGTGGAACCCGACGCCGAACATCCCGCCCGCGCGGTCGACTACGCGATGCTGGCCGCCGACATCCGCCGCTGGGGCACGGAACTCGGCTTCCAGCAGACCGGCATCGCCGGCACCACGCTCGACGCCGACGAGGCGCGCCTGCTGGCCTGGCTCGATGCCGGCATGCACGGCGAGATGGCGTGGATGCAGCGCCACGGCACCCGCCGCTCGCGCCCCGCCGAGCTGGTGCCGGGCACGGCGAGCGTGATCTCCGTGCGCCTGGACTACCTGCCCGACGCGGCCGACATGGCCGCGACCCTGGCCGATCCCGCGCGCGCCTACGTGTCGCGGTATGCGCTCGGCCGCGACTACCACAAGGTGATGCGCCAGCGGCTGCAAGGCCTGGCCGAGCGCATCGAATCGGTGGTCGGGCGTTTCGGCCACCGGGTCTACACCGACAGCGCGCCGGTGCTGGAGAAGCCGCTGGCGCGCAACGCCGGCCTCGGCTGGATCGGCAAGCACACCAACCTGATCAACGCCGGCGCCGGCTCGTGGTTCTTCCTCGGCGAGCTCTACACCGACCTGCCGCTGCCGGCCGACGCGCCGGCCGGCGACCATTGCGGCACCTGCAGCCGTTGCATCGAGGCCTGCCCCACCGGCGCGATCGTCGCGCCCTACCAGCTGGACGCGCGGCTGTGCATCTCGTACCTGACGATCGAGCATGCCGGCCCGATCCCGGAGCCGCTGCGGCCACTGCTCGGCAACCGCATCTATGGTTGCGACGATTGCCAGCTCGCGTGCCCCTGGAACAAGTTCGCGCGGCTCAGCGCCGAGGCGGACTTCCGCGAGCGCCATGGCCTCGCCAGCGCCAGCCTGGTCGCGCTATTCGCGTGGAACGCCGACGAGTTCCTGCAGCGCACCGAGGGCTCGGCGATCCGGCGCATCGGCCACGCGCGCTGGTTGCGCAACCTCGCCGTGGCCCTGGGCAATGCGCCGGGCTCGCCGCAGGTCATCGCCGCGCTGCAGTCGCGCCGCGACGAGCCGGACCCGCTGGTGCGCGAGCACGTGCGCTGGGCGCTGGCGCGGCACGGCGCCGGCTGAACCCACCTGCGCGCCTCAGGAGCGGGCGCGGATCTCCGCGATCGAGGCGGCGGTCGCGGCGTCGATCTCCACCGACGCGGCGCGGCCCTCGAGCGCCGGCAGCAGGTCGCGCGCGATGCGCTTGCCGAGCTCGACGCCCCACTGGTCGTAGGAGTCGACGCCCCACAGCACGCCGGCGGCGTGGGTGCGGTGCTCGTACAGCGCCAGCAGCATGCCGAGCGATTCGGGATCCAGCGCGTCGAGCAGCACGATCGAGCTGGGACGACCGCCCGGGCTGCGCCGCCAGGGCTCGCCTTCCGCGCTGCCGCGCATCAGCGCGGCGCTTTGCGCCAGCAGGTTCGCCAGCAGCGCGGCGTGATGCGCGGCCAGCCCGTGCGCGGGCCGGATCGCGGCGACGAACTCGCACGGCACCACGTCGACGCCCTGGTGCAGCGCCTGCATGAAGGCATGCTGCGCGTTGGTGCCCAGTTCGCCCCAGGTCACCGGCGCCGCGGGGCGCGCCAGCGGCCGGCCCTCGCGGTCCACGCCCTTGCCGTTGGATTCCATTTCCAGCTGCTGCAGGAAGCCCGGCAGCAGCCGCAGCCGCTCGTCGTAGACCAGCATCGCGCGGGTCGGCAGGCCGAGTGCATTGCGGTTCCAGACCTCGGCCAGGGCCAGCAGCAGCGGCAGGTTGTCATCGGCCGGCGCGGTCGCGTAGTGCTGGTCCATCGCGTGCGCGCCGGCGAGCAGCCGGCGGAACACCGGCAAGCCCAACGCGATGGCGATCGGCAGCCCGACCGCCGACCACAGCGAGTAGCGGCCGCCGACCCAGTCCCACAAGGGCAGCACCTGCGCATCGGCCAGGCCCCAGGCGCGCGCCGCCTCGGGCTTCGCGGTCAGGGCGTGGAAGCGCTGCGCGAGCGCGAACTCCCGGCTGATGCCGCCGCGCCGCATCCAGTCCAGCACCGCCTCGGCGTTGAGCAGCGATTCCTGGGTCGAGAAACTCTTGGAGGCGAGCAGCACCCGCGTCCGCGTCGGGTCGAGCCCGGCGATCGCGCGCTCGAAGGCGGTGCCGTCGACATTGGCGAGGAAATGCACGCGCGGCCGGCCCGGCGTCGGACCCAGGGCCTCGCACACCAGGCGCGGGCCCAGGTCGGAGCCGCCGATGCCGATGTGGATCACGTCGGTCACGTGGCCGGCGGCGTACTCGGCCTCGCACGCCGCGACCAGCGTGGCCATGCGCGCGAGGGTGGCGTGCGCGGCGCGCGCGGCGTCGGCCGCGGGCGTGCCATCGCCGGACGACGGCAACGGCGCGCGCAGGGCCGTGTGCAGCGCCGGGCGTTGCTCGGTGGCATTGACCGCGTCGCCGCGCAGCAGCGCCGCCACGGCCGCGCCATGATCGCAGGCGCGCGCCAGGTCGTGCAGTGCGGCCAGTGCCGCGAGGTCGATCCGCTGGCGCGCGAGGTCGACCCGCAAGGGTCCCAGGCGCCGCGACAGGCGCTGCAGGCGCCCGGGCTCATCCAGCAGTCGGGTCGATGCCACGGGCGCGAGTCGCGCTGCGTGTTCGGTCAACGCGGACCAGGCCCGGGAGCGCGGATCGACCGAGCTCATGCGCGCGCCCGCCGGGCCAGGGTCGGCGTGGCGCGGGCGCTGCGCCCGTTCGGGCAAATCGCGGTCACGGGCTCGCACTCCACGGCGTCATCGGGGCGCGGCTATGGTACGTGGCCACTGCGGCGTCGCACCAACCGGCGAATCGCGGGCAAAAAAAACCCTCGCCGAATCCGGCGAGGGTAGAATCGGAGTGACGATTACCTAAAAGAATGCGCCCTGCTGCCGTTGGGGATCGCTGTGCAGCGGTCAACCCACCGGTGTGTGAACACTATCACGGTGTAGTGCGAAAAGCTACATCTGTTGCGTAGCGGACTACATTTGGCGAAAAGTGTTGCTTTTCGGCACTACTCGCCCGAGGCCCGCAAGCGTTTTCCTCAGCCAATCAACAGGTTGTCGATCAGGCGGGCCGTGCCTACGCGCGCCGCGACCAACGCGACCAGGTCTTGGCGGCGGCCCGGCTCGGGAACCGAGAGGTCGTGCGCCGACCGGATCGCCGCGTATTCGGGCCGCAGGCCCGCTTCCTCCAGCCGCGCGAGCGCGAGGGGTTCGAGCGTGCCGGGTGCCACGCCCGCCAGGATCTGCGCCTCGATCCAGCGCAGCGTCGCGTGGATCGCGCCCGCGCGCTCGCGCTCGGCAGCCGACAGGTACTGGTTGCGCGAACTCATGGCGAGTCCATTGGCCTCGCGCACGGTCGGTCCCACCACGATCGTCCCCGGCAGCGCCAGGTCGCGGGCGAGGTGCCGGATCACCAGCGCCTGCTGGTAGTCCTTCTGGCCGAAGATCGCCAGGTCCGCCTGCGCCATCGACAGCAGGCGCGTGACCACGGTCGCCACGCCGTCGAAGTGGCCGGGGCGGAAGGCGCCGCACAGGGTGTCGCCCAGGCGCGGCACGTGCATGCGCACCGCGGCCTCGACGCCGTAGGGATACATCTCCTCGACCGTCGGCGCATACAGCAGGTCGCAGCCGTGCGCGGCCAGCCCGGCGGCGTCGGCCTCGAGCGTGCGCGGGTAGCGCGCATAGTCCTCGCTGGGTCCGAACTGGGTCGGGTTGACGAACACGCTGGCGAGCACGCGCGTGGCCTGCGCGCGCCCCAGCGCCACCAGCGAATAGTGGCCGGCGTGCAGGTTGCCCATGGTCGGCACGAAGGCGACGCGCTCGCCCGCCGCGTGCCAGGCGGCGACCGCGGCGCGCAGTTCGACCACCGTATGGACGATGCGCATGCGCTCAGTACGACTCGTGGGCGCCGGGGAAGCTGCCGTCGCGCACCGCGGCGACATAGGCGCGCACCGCATCGGCGATGCTGCCGCGACCGGCGAGGAAATCGCGGACGAAGCGCGGTTGTCGATGCAGGTTCACGCCCAGCAGGTCGTACGACACCAGGACCTGGCCATCGCAGCCCGGGCCCGCGCCGATGCCGATGGTCGGGATCGCCAACTGCGCCGTGATCGCGCCCGCCAGCGGCGCCGGCACGCACTCCAGCACCAGCATGGCGGCGCCGGCGGCCTGCACCGCCAGCGCGTCGGCGGCCAGGCGCGCGGCCGCGTCGGCGTCGCGCGCCTGGACCTTGTAGCCGCCCATGCGATGCACCGATTGCGGCGTGAGCCCGAGGTGCGCGCACACCGGGATGTCGCGCTCGGCCAGGTAGCGGATGCAATCGAGCACCGGTCCCGCGCGCTCGAGCTTGACCATCGCCGCGCCACCCTCGCCCACCAGCCGCGCGGCGCTGCGGTATGCGGCGGCGGGATCGGGGTAGCTGCCGAAAGGCAGGTCCGCCAGCAACAGCGCGCGACGCAGGCCGCGCGCGACGGCCTGGCAGTGGTAAACGAGGTTATCGAGGGTCACGCCCAGCGTGGTCGCCTGCCCCTGCACGACCATGCCCAGCGAGTCGCCGACCAGCACCACGTCGATGCCGGCGGCGTCGAACTGCGCCGCCAGCGTCGCATCGTAGGCGGTGAGCATGGCGATGCGCTCGGCCCGCGACTTCATCCCGGCGAGCGTGGCGAGCTTCACCGCGGGGGCGGAGGCAGTGGCATGGGCGGGCATGGGACCTCCGGGCCGCGGATTATTGGCCCGGCGGCATCGCCGCCTCAAGCCTGGCGTCCGCGGCGCGCCGCGCGCTGGCCAATTCCGCGGCCGGCAAGCGTTGCAGGCATTGCGTGACGCTGCCGTGCCCGGGAACCAGCGCATCCGGGGCCAGCTCCGCCAGCGGCACCAGCACGAAGGCCCGCTCGACCAGCCTCGGGTGGGGAACCCGGCAGCCCGGTTGCGCCAGTTCGCGCTCGCGATACAGCAGCAGGTCCAGGTCGATCAGGCGCGGACCCCAGCGCTCGCCGTCGCGTTCGCGGCCAAGGGCGCGTTCGGTTGCGAGCAGTGCCTCGACCAGCGCCGCTGGCTCGAGCGTGGTGTCGACCTCCACCACCGCGTTGGCGAACTCGGGCTGGTCGAGGCGGCCCCAGGGCGCGGTGCGGTAGCAGGCCGAGCAGCGCAACACGCGCACCGCGCCGTCCAGTTGCAACTGCCCGAGCGCGCGAATCAACTGCCGCGCCGGGTCGCCGAGGTTCGCGCCGAGGCCGATGTAGACCCCGCCGCGCCGCGCGCTCATGCCGGCGGCGCGGCGTCCGCGGCGCCGTTGCGCCGGCGGCCGCCGCGACGACGGCGGCGTTTGCGCGGCGCTGCCTCGGCGCCGGTCTCGTCGTGCAGCCGTGCCGGCGCCTCGCCGGAATGCTCGCCATGCGGCTTGAGCAGCGCCTCGGTCCACCACTGCGCGAGCTCGCGCACGGCCGGCTCCTCGAGCGCGCGCAGGACCAGGAAGTCATAGGCGGCACGGAAGCGCGGATGCGACATCAGGCGCGCGACCTTCTTGCGCGCGGTCTGCTCGAAGCGCGGCTGCAGGGCCCAGATCTCCTGCATCGGGATCGTGAAGCGCTTGGGCATGGCGATGCGCCCGGCCTGCTCGCGCACCGCGCGCGAGGCCGCGCGCGTCCACGCCACTTCCGGCTCGAGCCCGCCATCGACCAGGGCCTGGTACTCGGCGTGCGCGGCCGGCCACAACAGCACCGCGAGCAGGAAGGCCGGCGTCACCGGCTTGCCGTCGGCCACGCGCTGGTCGGTGCCGCGCAGCGCCGCCTCCAGCATCGGCGGGATCGCGCCCTCGCGCCCGTGCATCGCGCCGGCGGCGGAGGGCAGCAGCTGGTGCAGCAGGCCGCTGGCCTCGAGCCAGCGGAAACTCTCGTGCGCATGCCCGCCCATGAACAGCTTGAGCAGTTCGTCGAACAGGCGCGCCGGCGCCGACTCCGCGATCAGCGGCGCCAGTTGGTAGATCGCGTCCCAGGCCGCGTCGTCGATGCGGAAGCCGAGCTTGGCCGCGAGCCGCACCGCGCGCAGCATCCGCACCGGATCCTCGCGGTAGCGCTGCTCGGGATCGCCGATCAGGCGCAGCACGCGGCGCTGCACGTCCTCGAAGCCACCGGTGAAATCGCGCACCGAGAAATCGCTGATCGCGTAGTAGAGCGCGTTGGCGGTGAAGTCGCGCCGGATCGCGTCCTCCTCGATCGAGCCGTACACGTTGTCGCGCACGATCCGCCCGTCGACCAGGTGGCGATCGCCGGTGCCGTCGTCGCCGCTGGCGCGATAGGTCGCGACCTCGATGATCTCGGGTCCGAAGATCACGTGCGCGAGGCGGAAGCGACGCCCGATCAGGCGGCAGTTGCGGAACAGGTGGCGGACCTGCTCGGGCGTGGCCGAGGTCGCCACGTCGAAGTCCTTGGGATGGCCGCCCAGGAGCAGGTCGCGCACGGCACCACCCACCAGGCAGGCTTCGAAGCCGGCCTCGTTGAGTCGGTACAGCACGCGCAGCGCGTTGGGGCTGATGTTCTTGCGCGAGATGCCATGCTGCTCGCGCGGAATCACGCGCGCCATGGTCGTGCGCGGAAGGCTGTCGTCGTTAGGCTTGGGCACGTGTCTGCAAGGCCGCGGGAGTCGTCCGTGTGGTTCGCCGGCGGAATCGCACCGCGCGCGCGCCCCGGGTTGTGGCACGTAGCGAAACCGCTATAATACGCGCCCCGTTTTCCGATGCTCAAGCGTTCGGCAAACGGGCCCCGGGGGAAGCCCCCCCGGCGGTCGCCATCGGGCACCCTGCTCCCTTCGTCTAGTGGTCTAGGACACCGCCCTCTCAAGGCGGGAACACGAGTTCGAACCTCGTAGGGAGCGCCATTCTTGCCACAAGGCCTCGTCCGGAGCGACTTCATTGCTTTGGGGGTTTTGGTCCAGTTGCGCGCCGCGCCGGCAAGAATGCGTTGCATATCCCCACAACCCCCAACCCCCTTGACTCAAGGGGGCTGAAGCGCGGGGCGGTCGAGGAATCTGGTTGGACGCATGTCCCTGGGTGGGGCGTCATCCCGGCGCAGGCCGGGATCCAGTGGCGAGGGGCGTGTCGTGGCGGGGGCGCGCGGCGTTAGGGGTCGGGTGGCCTCGCGGCGGCGGGTGGTCGATAATCCCGGTGGCCACGACCGCGCGGAACGGACATGCCCTTCGTCGTCACCGAAAACTGCATCAAGTGCAAGTACACCGATTGCGTGGAAGTGTGCCCGGTGGACTGCTTCCACGAGGGTCCCAATTTCCTGGTGATCGATCCGGACGAGTGCATCGACTGCACGCTGTGCGAACCGGAATGCCCGGTCAACGCGATCTATCCCGAGGATGACGTGCCGGCCGGCCAGGAGGGCTTCATCGCCCTCAATGCCGAACTGACCAAGGCCTGGCCCGTGATCACCACGGTCAAGCCCGCTCCGGCCGATGCCAAGGCGTGGGAGGGCGTTCCCGACAAGCTCAAGCTGCTGGAACGCTGAGCACGCGGGCGCCGGTCGGCGCCCGCATCACGCTCAGCCCAGCCGCTGGCGCAAGGCCTCGATCACGCGACGCGAGAACTCGTCGCTGCTCTGGTTGCCGGACTCGTCCTCGACCGAGATCAGGCTGCCCTCGCCGTCGGCGACGATGCGCACCACGCGCGTCACCGCCTCGGTCGTGGTGCCCTGCTTGCCGCCGCCGAACAGCTTCTTGAAGAAACCCTGGTCGGTCGGCGCCGCGACTTCGCGCTGGCCCATCACGGTGTAGGTGCCGGCGGTCTGGTCGCGACCCGCCACCGCGGCCACGCCCGAGCGCTCCAGCGCGAAGCCCACGCGCTTCCAGGCGCCGTCCGGCGCATCGACCACGCGCAGCGTCGAATCCTCGCCCGCGGTGTACGAAGACGGCACCGGCGCCGGCGGCGTCGGCGGCACGTCGCCGCTGGGCGGCACGCTGGTGCCGGGCGCGCTGGCCGATATCCCCGCGGCCGGAGGCCGGGTGTCGGGAATGGTCAGCGCGGAACTGGTCGCGGGCGCGTCCAGGTCGGGCGGGACTTCCAGCGGCCGTTCCTCGCGGCTGGTCTCGTATTCCTTCGTCTTGCCGCCAAACCAGCCGCAACCACCGAGCGCGAACCCGAGCGCGACGACGGCCAACAGCAGGGCGACACGGCGGTCGATCCTCATCTTCTTCTCCTTGCGTACGCGACGGGAGCGCGCTTCAGGCCACGCGGGCGGAGGCCGGATCGGCCGCCGCCTCGAGTTGGCGGATGCGCGCCACACAGGCTTCGGCTTCCACCCGCCAGGCGGGGCTCAACTCGACCAGGGGCAGGCGCAAGCCGGCCCCGATCAGCCCCAGGCGGTGCAGCAGCCATTTCGCGGGAATCGGGTTCGACTCCACGCCCAGTATGCGATAGATCGGCAGGAGTTCGCGCTCCAGTGCCTGGGCCGCGCCGCTTTCGCCCGCGCGCGCCAGCGCGCACAGGCGCGCGAAAGCGCGTGGCACCACGTTGGCGGCGACCGAGACGGTGCCATCGGCGCCCGCCTCCATCGCGCGCAGCGCGCTCGGGTCGTCGCCGCTGAGCACGCAGAAGTCGGCACGGCGCAGCGGCAGCAAGGCCTGCATCCGCTCGGGCTCCGCGCGCGCCTCCTTGATTCCGGCGATGCCGGTGCGGGCCGCCAGCCGGGCCACGGTCTCGGGCAGGAGGTCGCAGCCGGTGCGGCCAGGCACGTTGTAGAGGATCACCGGCAGGCCACCCTCGTCGGCCAGCGTGGCGTAGTGCCGGTAAAGGCCTTCCTGGGTCGGTCGCACGTAGTAGGGCGTGACCACCAGCGCGGCATCGGCGCCGAGCGCGCGGGCCCGCCGCACCAGGCGCAAGGCCTTGTGGGTGGCGGCCGCGCCGCAACCCGCGATCACCGGCTTGCGGCCATGCAGGCGCCCCAGCGCGGCGCCCAGCAGGGCGTCGGACTCGGATTCATCGAGCGCAGCCGATTCGCCGGTCGAGCCGGACACCACGATGCCGTCGGTGGCGGCTGCAAGATGCAGTCCGAGCAGCCGGTCGAAGGCTTCGAGATCGGGCGCGCCGTTGGCGTCGAACGGGGTGACGATGGCGCAGATGCTGCCCTGGAAACGCAAGGTCGCGGGCCGGATCGAAGGGAAGCCGGGATGTTACTTGCGGGGTCGCGGCGCCCACAAGTATTCTGCCGTGGAGCCGCGCCGCAGCCTGCCGCGCGGGTGCTCACGGGGTTCGATCGGGACCGACGCGCCGCAGTGACTCGCCCCACCGCCAACGAGAACTTCGTTCTCGTCACCTGCATCGCCCCGCAAGCCAAGCCTGCGCTGGTGCCGCTGACCAAGCGCATCAGCGACTGCGGCTGCAACGTGGTCGAGGCCCGGGTCTCCAGCCTCGGCGAGGACGTGGTGGTGGCCCTGCTGGCGGTCGGCGCCTGGGATGCCGTGGCCAAGCTCGAGTCGGGGCTGGCACGCCTCGAGCGCGAGGAGGGCCTCAAGGCCGCGGTGCAGCGCACCGGGGCCAAGCCGCAGGACGCCAAGCTCATCCCCTACGTGGTCGAGGTGGTCGCGGCCGACCGGCCCGGCGTGCTGCACGAACTGGCCGAGTTCTTCGCCAGCCGCGGGATCTCGCTCGAGCAGGTCAACTCCTCGCGCTACCGCGCGATGCAGACCGGCGCGGAGATGTTCTCGGCCCAGATCACGGTCGGGATCCCGGTCAAGACCCACATCGCGGCCCTGCGCGACGATTTCCTCGAGTTCTGCGATCGCCTGAACCTCGATGCCATCATCGACCCGATGAAGTACTGAGGCGATCCATCCGAATGCCCGTGCCGCTTCCCGCCACGCCTGCCCGCGCCGCCCGCGGCGACGGGTACCGTCGTTGAGCACGCGCAAGCCTGTCCCGCCGCCGCAAGCGCGCAAGTCCGCGCCGGCGCGCCCCGTCCCGAATCCTCCCCAGCCGCGCCGGAGCGCCGACCCACGCGCCATGATGTCCGCACGCAAGCGCATCTACGTCCTCGACACCAACGTGCTCATGCACGATCCCACCTCGCTGTTCCGCTTCGAGGAGCACGACGTGTTCGTGCCGATGACGGTGCTGGAGGAACTCGACCACGCCAAGAAGGGCTCGTCCGAAGTGGCGCGCAACGCGCGCCAGGTCAGCCGCTTCTTCAACGAGCTGATCGAGGTCAACGGCGCCGACCAGATCGAGAAGGGCCTCAGGCTGGTGCGGCCCTCGGGCCTGCGCCTGCGCAGCGAATCGCAGATCGGGCGACTGCTGTTCCAGACCCGCGCCGCGACCACGCCGGCGCTGGCCGATGGCACGGTGCCCGACAACCGCATCCTCGCCGCGATCCTGCAGCTGCGCGAGCACCACCCGCAGGTCCCGGTGGTGCTGGTCTCCAAGGACATCAACCTGCGGATCAAGGCCTCGATCTACGGCGTGCCGGCCGAGGACTACGAGAACGACCGCGCGCTCGACGACTTCAACCTGCTCTACACCGGCCACGTCGAGCTGCCCCCCGATTTCTGGGATCGCCATGCCGAGGTGCGGTCGTGGTCGGAGAAGGGCCGCACGATGTACGAGGTCAAGCTGCGCAAGGACGAGGACTGGAACCCGCACCAGTGCCTGTACCTGCCCGGCGAGGAGGAACCCGAGTTCCGGGTGATGAAGCTGCGCGACGGCATCGCCACGCTGCAGATCCTCGACGACTACGAGCACGGCAACCATTCGGTCTGGGGCATCCACGCGCGCAACCGCGAGCAGAACTTCGCCCTCAACGTGCTGATGGACCCCGACGTCGACTTCGTCACCCTGCTCGGCACCGCCGGCACCGGCAAGACCCTGCTGGCGCTGGGCGCGGGGCTGGCGCAGGTGATGGACCAGCAGCGCTACCGCGAGATCATCATGACCCGCGCCACGGTCTCGGTCGGCGAGGACATCGGCTTCCTGCCCGGCACCGAGGAGGAGAAGATGACGCCGTGGATGGGCGCGCTCACCGACAACCTCGAGGTGCTGGCCGATCCGCAGGAAGGCGGCTCGTGGGGCCGCGCGGCAACCAATGACCTGCTGGCCTCGCGGATCAAGATCCGCTCGATGAACTTCATGCGCGGCCGCACTTTCCTCTCGCGCTACGTCATCATCGACGAGGCCCAGAACCTCACGCCCAAGCAGATGAAGACCCTGCTGACGCGCGCGGGTCCCGGCACCAAGATGGTGTGCCTGGGCAACGTCGAGCAGATCGACACGCCGTACCTGACCGAGACCACCTCGGGCCTGACCTACGCGGTCGACCGCTTCAAGGAGTGGCAGCATTCGGCGCACATCACCCTGCGCCGCGGCGAGCGCTCGCGCCTGGCCGATTTCGCCTCCGAGACCCTGTAGGAGCGGCTTCTGCCGGGCAAAAAAAGGGGCTCCAGAGGAGCCCCGCAAGTTTCAGCCCTGAAGTCCTGTGAAACCGGTCAGAAGCGCACGCTCCAGATCGCCATCACCTCGATCTGCTCGCCGCTGGATTCGTCGCCGGAATAGCTGGCATTGCCGACGAAATACTGGGAAGGCGCGTAGGCCGCGCCGAAGCGCAGCGCGCTGTCCTCGCCGAGGCTGTGGTCCAGCGACACCGCGAAGTTGTTGTCGGTGTAGCCGTCCGCCATCGCCAGGTTCAGGAGTTCCGAGGTCGGCTCGGGCTGCTGCTGGGTGAAGTAGCGCAGCACGATGCGGTTGTCGGCGCTGGCCTGCCAGGCCCAGGCGGCGCTGTAGACGGTCAGGTCGCGCCACGCGAAGTTGGGCGAAGTGCCGTCGCCCAGCAGCGCCAGCAGGCTGGTCGGCAGCGCGGTGCTGGTGAACGGGGTGACGTCGCTGTACATCACGCGCGACACGTCGAATCCGAGCGTGTGGCCGCCGCCCAGGTTCCAGTCGAAGCCGGTCTCGACCGAGGCCGGCATGTCGAAGTCGCCGGCGTCGGCGTACACGCCGCTGTAGCTGCGCAGCGTGCTCATGTTGACCTGCGACTGGTAGGCGGCGCGGAACGACAGCCCTTCGCCCACGTCCTGTGCCATGCCCAGCCGCACGCCGGAACCGTACGAGGTCTCGCTGCCGGAGGCCGGGAGCGCCGACGGCGGCAGTCCGTCCGGCGACTCGATCGCATTCAGGTTCGGACTGGCGAAACGCTGGTAGGCCAGCAGCACCGACGCATCGACCCGGCCGCCATCGCCGAAGGCGCGCGAGATCGACGGCGCGACCACCGTGCGCTCGATGCCGGCACGGCCGTCATCGAGCTCGGCCAGCACCAGCCCGCTGCCCTCGGTGTACGGCGTGTCGCCGGCGAACGCGCGGCTGACGCCGAGCGAGATTCCGCCCTCCGCTGCCGGCGCCGCATCGAACTGGAGTTCCGGCATGCGCATCGTGCGCACCGGCTGCAGCGAATCGATCACGCTGGGGCGGACCGCTTCCACCGCGGGTCGATCGGCCCATTGGTATTCGGGCGTGATCCCGCGCAGCGCATAATCGCGCCACGCGCCCAGCTGCGCTTCGCCCGCGCGCGCGGGAGCCGCGGTCGAAACCGCCGCCAGCGCAAGGGCGTACAGCATGGTGCGGCGCGCGACTGGACTCACTGCGTTCAAGCCGTCCCCTGGACGTCGGTCACACCGCGTAGACTTGCAAGAAAACAACATGGTGTCAATCCGCCACAGCCCGTGATTTCCCCAATCGTGGCCTCATGCTGCCCCAGTCCCGGTGCCGCTTTGGCGACCCGACGCACAACCTCCTGTAGCGAAAACACAACATGCCCCCTGCCGACCCGCGTCCGCACGCGGTGCTGACCATCGCCGGATCGGACTCCGGCGGCGGCGCCGGCATCCAGGCCGACCTCAAGACCATCGCGGCGCACGGCCTGCACGGCGTCTGCGCCATCACCGCGATCACCGCCCAGCACACCCGTGGCGTGACCGCCGTCCATGTCGTCCCCGCCCGGATGATCGAGGCCCAGGTCGAGGCGGTGCACGACGACTTCCGCCTCGCCGCGGTCAAGATCGGGATGCTGGGCACCGCGCGCAGCGTGCGCGCGGTGGCGCGCGCGCTGCAGGCGTTGCGCGGCGTGCCGCTGGTGCTCGACCCGGTGATGATCGCCAGCAGCGGCGCGCGCCTGCTGGCGGCCGACGCCGTGCGCGCGTTGCGCGAGCGCCTGTTCCCGCTCGCGAGCGTGATCACGCCCAACGTGCCGGAGGCCGAGTTCCTGCTCGGCATCCGCATCCGCGACGCCCGCTCGCAGGATCGCGCCGCGGAACGGCTGCGTGCCGCCGGCGCCGCGGCGGTCCTGCTCAAGGGCGGACACCTGCCCGGCCGCGGCGTGCGCGACCTCTACCTCGACGCCGGCGGCGCGACCGCGATCCGGCATGCGCGCCTGGCGCGCAACGGCCACGGCACCGGCTGCACGCTCGCCGCGGCGCTGGCCTGCCGGCTCGCGCGCGGCGAACGCGGCGCGGACGCCGCCCGCGGCGCGATCGACTACGTCCACGGGGCGCTGTGGCATGCGACCCGCCCGGGCCGGGGCGCGGTCGACGTACTGGACCACTTCCGCGGTGACGCCGTTCACTGACCGGCAAGCCGGCTGTGCGAGAATTCCGCCACGACTGAACCGCGCGCAGGCCGGTCCTGCGAGGAGATTGCGGGTCCCATGATGCCGATCACCCGTTTCGCGGCCCTCGCGGCCGTTGCCCTCGCCGTCGGGGCACCTGCGCTTGCCGCCGGTGCGCCGCAGCCGGAGTTCCATGCCCTGCGCGCGCCGGAGAAGGCCACCCAGGCCAAGCCCGGTTCCGCGCCGCGCAAGCCGGCGCCGGCCACCACGCGCGTGGTCGGGACCATCGACGACCAGGGCAACGTGCACATGCAGTGCGCCGAGGAGATCGATGCCGCGCGCGCGCAATGGCATCGCCACCACGACCCGCTGGCGCAGGAGCGCTGAGATGCGCGCCATCCTGGCCCTGCTTGCCGCAACGTCGCTGGCCGTTTCC
This sequence comes from Lysobacterales bacterium, assembly GCA_017997455.1. GTDB lineage: Bacteria > Pseudomonadota > Gammaproteobacteria > Xanthomonadales > Ahniellaceae > JAGOEZ01. The sequence continues at coordinate 31,562 of JAGOEZ010000003.1, forward strand.
ACCGGCGCCCTCGCCGGACCCAGCATCCCGCTCCAGTCGGGCGTGTCGCAATCGTTTGCGATTCCGCCCGGCGCCTTCACCAACTCCTATTACATCGACGTCGCCGACACCGACCTGTCGATGGTGCTGGAAATCGAGTCCTCGACCGCGAACGTCGACCTCGACCTGCTGCTGCGCTACGGCAGCCCGATGCCCGACACGGTCGAGGGCGGCACCCCGGAGGCCAGTTACCTGCTCGAGTACGCGCAGTATTTCTCGCAATCCCCGGACGACAACGAGCGCCTGGTGATCGATCGCAGCAACCGCTTCCCGCTGCGCCCCGGCCGCTGGTTCATCACGGTGCTGAACTTCTCCAACGTGGCGGCCAACGCCACCCTCGAGGCCGAACTCCGGACCCAGGGCCCGGTGCCGGTGCCGATCGAGGTCGTGTTCGACGACCCCTCCAACGATTGCGGTGTCGCGGCCTGGAACGACCCCAGCCCGCGTGCGCCGATCGGCGGCAACAACGGCACCACGCTGGGCGCGCAGCGTCGCAGCGCGATGCTGCGCGCGGCCGAGATCCTCGGCAACGAGATCCGCAGCCCGGTGCGGGTGCGGGTCCAGGCCTGCTGGGACGACCTCGACGGCGACGCCGAGTCCGCCACCCTGGCGCAGGCCGGCCCCTACGACTTCCTGGTCAACGACCGCCTGCCGTTCCGCCGCGTCGACGGCCTGGCGCTGTCCGGCGTCGCGCCGTTCCTCGAGCGCAACTACACGATCTATGCCGCCGCGCCCGCGGGCAAGGCGGCCGGCACGCGCCTGTGCGGCATCCTCGGCTTCGATTGCGCCAGCGACTACGAGATCCAGGCGACCTTCAACACCAAGGTCGACACCGCCGACGCGCTGGGCGACCGCGGCTTCTACTACGGCAGCACGCCCAGCACCTGCACCGCGGGCTGCGACTCGGACTTCGTCACCACGGCGATGCACGAGATGACGCACGGCATGGGCTTCATCGGCCTGGTCAACCGCGATGCCGCCGAGGGCGTGGTCGGGGCCAAGCTCTCGCGCTACGACGACGCCTACATCGCCAACGTGGTCTCGGTGAACGACCCGGGCGGCGGCGTGCCGGCCACGATCCAGCGCTTCACCGAGATCAGCGATGCCGAGCGTGGCGCGGCGCTGATCTCGCGCAGCGGCTTGCGCTGGGACGGGCTCGATGCGGTCGACTCGCCCCTGAACACGCTGGGGCGCGCCAATCCGCCCGGCAACTATCCGCGGCTCTACGCGCCGGACCCGGTGCAGCCCGGCTCCTCGCTCGGCCACCTCACCTCCAGCGGCAACACCCTGATGCTGCCGACCATCGTCAACGGCATCCGCAGCATGGGCCTGGCGCGGCCGATGGCGCGCGGCTTCGGCTGGTCCGACGCGGTCGTGGCCCTGACGCCGCCCTTCCTGCCGCGCAGCACGCTCTATTTCGACCCGGCCCGCGACGGCCACGGCATCGGCTTCACCCGCATCGTCGACAACATCTACTTCCTCGCCTTCTACACCTACGACGCCAACGGCCTGCCCGAATGGTACGTGGCGATCGGGCCGGTGATCGACGGCGTGTTCACCCCGGGCAACAATGCCAACGGCGACAGCCTGGTGCGCTACAAGTACTTCTCCAACCAGCAGCCGCGCCAGCGCGCCGATGCGGCCTTCGACGGCCAGGTCCGCCTCGACTTCAACCAGGCCCAGGTCTCGCCCGCCTGCAACGACGGCGTGGCCCGCGACCGCTCCTCGCCGCTGGCGGTGATGACCTGGTCGCTGGGCGCCGACCAGAACCTGCAGTGGTGCATGCAGGCGATCGTGCCGACCACGCAGCGCGGCAACCCGGAATACACCGGCACCTGGAGCGCCGGCGATGCCGATGCCGGCTGGGGCTACTCGGTGCTGAGCTTCAACAGCGGCGGCGGCAACGGCCTGTTCTCGACCCTCTACTACCCGGACGCGAACGGCGACGGCCGCTGGTCCTTCGTCTCCAGCGCCAACTTCGCCAGCGGCCAGACCCTGGCGCTCAAGCAGCGCCGTGGCTACTGCCGCACCTGCGCCAAGCCGGCCGGCCCCTTCGTCGACGTCGATGCCGGCACCCTCACGCTGACGGTCAACGCCATCAACGGCAACCTGGGCAACGGCAACACCGCCACCCTCAGCGCCACTTACCAGAACCCGCCGGGCGGCACCTTCAGTCGCAATGGCGCGCCCTTCCTGCTGTTGTCGGTCATCGACTGAGGACGACGCCCCCGCGGGCCCTGCAGGAGCGGCTGATTCGCGCCAGGATGGCGCGAATCAGCCGCTCCTACAGCCGGGCGATGATCGCGTCGCCGAAGGCCGCGGTGTTGCCACTGCCGCCAAGGTCGGGCGTGGTGCGGTCGGCGGCACCCACGGTGGCGCGGATCGCGGCGCGCAGCTGTTGCGCCTTCGCATCCAGCCCGAGGTGATCGAGCATCTGCGCCGCGGCCAGCAGCAGCGCGCAGGGATTGGCCAGGCCCTTGCCGGCGAT
>JAGOEZ010000003.1:34188-44500 GCA_017997455.1 Lysobacterales bacterium
CGGCACCCACGGTGGCGCGGATCGCGGCGCGCAGCTGTTGCGCCTTCGCATCCAGCCCGAGGTGATCGAGCATCTGCGCCGCGGCCAGCAGCAGCGCGCAGGGATTGGCCAGGCCCTTGCCGGCGATGTCGGGCGCCGAGCCGTGCACGGCCTCGAAGATCGCCGCCTCGGTGCCGATGTTGGCGCCGGGCGCGAGACCGAGGCCGCCGACCAGGCCCGCGGCGAGGTCCGACAGGATGTCGCCGAACAGGTTGGTGGTGACGATCACGTCGAACTGGTGCGGGTTCATCACCAGCTGCATGCAGGCGTTGTCGACGATCATCTCCTGGGTCGCGATCGCGGGGTAGTCCGCCGCGACCTCGCGCGCCACCTTGAGGAACAACCCCGAGGTGGTCTTCATGATGTTGGCCTTGTGCACCACCGTGACCTTGCGGCGCCCGAGGCGCCGGGCCAGTTCGAAGGCGTAGCGCACGATGCGCTCGCTGCCGCGCCGGGTGACCTTGATGATCGACTGCGCGGTCTCGCCGTCGGGCGACAGGGTCTGGCCTTCCGCGCCATAGGCGCCTTCGGTGTTCTCGCGCACGGTGATGAGGTCCACGCCCTCGTAGCGCGCGCGCGTGCCGGGGATGCTGATCGCCGGGCGCACGTTGGCGTAGAGGTCGAAGCGCCGGCGCAGCTCGACGTTGATCGAGCTGAAGCCCTCGCCCACCGGGGTGGTCAGCGGGCCCTTGAGCGCGATGCGGTGGCGGCCGATGGACTCGAGGGTGGCGGCGGGGATCAACTCGCCGCAGCGCTCCCAGGCGGCGAGGCCGGCGTCGACGAACTCGTACTGCAGGCCGCACTGCAGTGCGTCGAGCACGCGCAGCGTGGCCTCCATGATCTCGGGGCCGATGCCGTCGCCGCGGATCACTGCAATGGTCTGGGTCATGGCGTCATGGGTCGCGGCCGGGCTTGCGCTGGCGCGATGTGAGCGGAGGGTGACTGCCGATTATCCGGCAACGGGGCCAGTGCGGCCAGCCGGTCGCCAGCGGCCGCTCAGGGCGTCGAACCGCGTCCGGATTCGAGTTGATCGAGGAAATCCACCGCGCGCCGCAGGTGCGGGATGGTGATGCTGCCGCCGACCACGAGCCCGACCGAAAAGGCCTCGAAGAACTCGTCGCGCGTGACCCCGGCTTCCAGGCATTGCGCCACGTGGTAGCTGACGCAGTCGTCGCAGCGCAGCACCAGCGACGCGACCAGGCCGAGCAGTTCCTTGGTCTTGAGCGGCAGCGCGCCCTCCTTGTAGGTCTGGGTGTCGAGGGCGAAGTAGCGCCGCACGACCTGGTTGTCGTGCGCGAGGATGCGCTCGTTCATGCGCTGGCGGAACTCGGTGAACTGCTGGATGCGGTCGGACATCGGGGGCCTGCGCGATGGCGGGAAGGGGTTGCGGTCGGCGCCGCTCAGGCGCCGGCGGCCAGCAGCGGAGCGAGGTCGCCGGCGCGGTCGAGCGCGACCAGTTCCTCGTAGCCGCCGATGTGGCGCCCGTCGATGAAGATCTGCGGCACCGAGCGGCGCTGGGACGAGCGCGCGAGCATCTCCGCCAGGCGCGCCGGGTCGCGATCGACCCGGTATTCGTCCCAGGCCTGCCGGCGCTCGGCGAAGAAGTTCTTGGCCGCCACGCAATAGGAACACATGCCGGTGGAATAGATCTCGACGCGCGCCACGCTCGACTCCTGATGGGCGTTCCCGGCCAGGCCGGGGCCGACTGCAGCGAAGATAGCGACAGCGGCGCGGCCGCGCACCCACCCCCGCTAACGGACCCCTAACCGGAACTTGCCCTAGACTTTGGGGTCGAAGCACCGTCCATTCCAGCCCCGACCCGTGAAACGACTCCTGCTCATACTCGCCATTGCCGCCACCAGCATGCTGGCCAGCGCCCAGGACGAGCTCAAGCTGCCCGATTTCGGCAGCTCGGCCGGGGGCATGCTGTCGCCGGACGAGGAGCGGCGCTACGGCGAGGGCATGCTGCGCGAGTTGCGCAGCTACGACGTCGTGCTCGACGACCCGCTGATCGCCGATTACATCGAGGGGCTGGGCTGGCGCCTGGTCGCGGTGAGCGAACGGCCGGAACAACCGTTCACCTTCTTCGTGGTGCGCTCGACCGAGATCAACGCCTTCGCGGCGCCCGGCGGCTATGTCGGGGTCAATACCGGCCTCATCACCATGACCGAGACCGAGGACGAACTCGCGGCGGTGCTCGGCCACGAATGCGCGCACGTGATCCAGCGCCACCTGGTGCGCGCATACGAGAGCATGCGCAACGTCTCGATCCCGATCGCCCTGGCCATGCTCGGCGCGCTGATCGCGGCCAGCGGCAGCAGCAACAGCGGCGATGCCGCGCAGGCCGCGGTGATCGGCGGCCAGGCGCTGATGCAGCAGCAGCAGATCAACTTCACCCGCTACAACGAATACGAGGCCGATCGCATCGGCATCAACATCCTGGCCAAGGCCGGCTACGACCCGATGGCGATGGCGGTGACCTTCCAGCGCATGGGTCGCGCGGGGCGCTCCAATGGCGACGGCCCGCCCGAGTACCTGCGCACCCACCCGGTCACGGTCTCGCGCGTGAGCGAGGCCAAGGCGCGCGCCGACACCATGCGCGGCAATCCGGAAACGGTCGCGGCGATCCGCAAGGCGGCGGCGTCGCGGGTCACGGCCGAATCGCAGTCCCCGCTCAAGCTGCTGCCCAGTTACGCCGGGACGCTGCCGCCGGCATCCGCGCGCCCGCCCGGCGAGGCCGGTCTCACCGACTTCCTGCTCTTCCGCGAGCGCTCGCGCGTGCTTGGCGGCGAGGAGCCGCTGGCGCTGGTCAACTACTACCGGGGCTCGCTGGACGTGGCGCAGCGGGACCTGCCGCATTACCGCTACGGGCTGGCGCTGGCGCTGACCCGGGCCGGGCGCCCGGAAGAATCGATGCAGGTGCTGGGGCAACTGGTGGGCGAGCAGCCCGACGTGATCGCCTTCGGCCTCGGCCTGGCCGAGGCCGAGGCCGCCGCCGGCCGCCACGATCTCGCGCTGCGGCGCCTCGCGGCCCTGGCGCACAAGCATCCGGGCAACAAGTCCGTCACCATCGCCTACGCCGACGAACTCACCTACAGCGCCACCGCCACGGCCGGACGCGAGGCCATCGAACTGCTGCGGCCGCAACTCAACCGCGCGCCGTGGGACCCGCTGCTGCAACGTTCCTTCGCCCGCGCCTGTGAACTGGCCGGCGAGGAAGTGCGCGCGGGCGAGGCCCACGCCGAGGTCGCCCTGCTCAATGGCCAGTTTTCCGACGCCCTGAACCAGTTGGTCGACCTGCTCCGCCGCGACGACGTCGACTACTACCAGCGCGCCCGCATCGAGGCCCGCATCGCCGAGATCACCCCCTACGCGCTCGAGCAGCGTCGTCGCCTCGGCCCCGGCGAGGCCTGAACCAGCGGCCGGTTGGCGCAGCCTGCGCCTGCCCCCGGAACCCGGTCGCCAGTGCGCCCATGCCGGCGTTTCCCGGGCATTGCCGGACCGCTGTCACGCAGTCGTCATAAAAATGTAGTCCAATCCGGGTTGGCGGCGCCTCGTCGCGCCCGGAAGTGGAACTCCCGCCCGTGCAGAAGCAGGTCCTGATCGTCGAAGACGAGCCCGCCATCCGCGACATGGTGGCCTTCGCCCTCAGCCGTGCCGGGCTCGATCCGGTCCACGCCGGCGACACGCGGGCGGCGCAGGACGCGATCATGGCGCGGGTCCCGGACCTGATCCTGCTCGACTGGATGTTGCCGGGCATGTCCGGCCTGGACTTCGCCCGGCGCCTGCGCAAGGACGATCTCACGCGCGAGGTGCCGATCATCATGCTCACCGCGCGGGGCGAGGAGAACGACCGCGTCGGCGGCCTCGATGCCGGGGTCGACGACTACGTGGTCAAGCCCTTCTCGACCCGCGAACTGGTGGCGCGGATCAAGGCGGTGATGCGCCGCGCGCAGAGCGAGAACGAGGAAGGCACGGTCGAACTCGGCGGCTTGCGCATCGACGGCCCGGCGCACCGCGTCTATGCCGGCGAGCAGGCCGTGCCGATCGGCCCCACCGAGTACCGCCTGCTGCACTTCTTCATGACCCACGCCGAGCGGGTCTACTCGCGCAGCCAGCTGCTGGACCACGTCTGGGGCGGCAACGTCTACGTCGAGGAACGGACCGTCGACGTGCACATCCGGCGCCTGCGCAAGACCCTCGAACCCTACGGCATGGACCCGCTGGTCCAGACCGTGCGCGGCTCCGGCTATCGCTTCTCCACCACGCCCTGACCCCGGGTCGCCCCGGGGCCGGGAGCCGGGCTCCGCGGTCCCCGCGCGGCCCGAAAAGGTACCCTGAGGCCGTTTCCCGCCGAGGCCGCCGTTCCGATGCGCTTCGAGTTCCTCCACAGCCACGCCTGGCAGGTCTCCCTGGGCCGCTTCGGCGTGCTGCTGGCCAGTGCCCTCCTGGTGGGCTTCGCCGTGGGGCTGCCGCTGGAGGCCGCCCTGGTGGCCCTGCTGGCCTATTGCGCGTGGTCGTTCTACAGCCTGTACCGGATCCAGCACTGGCTGTCCTCGCGCCGGCGCAGCCCGCCGCCCGAGGACTGGGGCGTGTGGTCCGACGTCTCGGCCTTCGTCTACCGCAAGCTGCGCACCGAACGTTCGCGCAAGCGGCGCCTGGTGGCGCTGCTGCGCGCCTTCCGCGAGGGCGCCGCGGCGCTGCCCGACGGGGTGGTCGTGCTCAGCGGCGGCCGCACCGTGCTGTGGTCGAACGAAGCCGCGCGCCGCCTGCTCAGGATCCAGACGCCGCGCGACCGCGGCTCGCTGGTCGACGATTTCCTGCCCGATGCCGGCGCCCGCGCCTGGATCGACTCGCGTCCCGCCGAACCGCTGCTGGACGTGCCGGCGCCGGGCGACGCAAGCCGGCGCCTTTCGCTGCGCTACATCCCCTACGCGCGCGACCAGGCCCTGCTGGTGGTGCGCGACATCAGCAACGTGATGCATCTCGAGCAGGTGCGGCGCGACTTCGTGGCCAATGTCTCGCACGAGCTGCGCACCCCGCTGACGGTCCTGCACGGCTACCTCGACATGCTCGAGCCCGGCGATGCGCCGGAGTGGGCGCCGATGCTCGAGGACCTGCGCAGCCAGTCCAAGCGCATGGCCCAGATCGTCGAGGACCTGCTGACGCTCTCGCGCCTCGAAGCCCAGCACGTGCTGCCGGAGGAGCGCGTGTCGATGCGCGCGATGCTCGCCAACCTCAAGCGCGAGGCGGAGGGCCTGAGCCAGGGCCGCCACCAGGTCGTGGCCGGGCCCTGCGCCACGGCCGACCTGCGCGGATCGAACCAGTACCTGCACAGCGCATTTTCCAACCTGGTGTCGAATGCGGTGCGCTACACGCCCGCCGGCGGGCGCATCACGCTGGCCTGGACCGCCGACGGTCGCGGCGGGCGCTTCGTGGTCGCCGACACCGGCCAGGGCATTCCGCCCGAGCACCTCCCGCGCATCACCGAGCGCTTCTACCGCGTGTCGACCAGTCGATCGCGCGCGACCGGCGGCACCGGGCTGGGCCTGTCGATCGCCAAGCACGTGCTGAACCTGCACCAGGCGCGGCTCGAGATCGAGAGCGAGGTCGGGGTCGGCAGCACCTTCACCTGCGTGTTCGGCGCATCGCGGCTGCTGCCGCTGGCCGTGGCCGACGAGGCCCTGCCGTGAACGGCTGCCGCGCTGCCGGCGCACGCCGCGGCGCTGCCCCGCGCGCGGCCGTGGTGCCAGGGATGCGGCGCCTCGCCCATAATCGCCTACCCGTCCCCTGCGGCCCGGTTCCGGAATGAGCAAGCCGCGCGACCCGAAGCTGTACATCAACCGCGAGCTGTCGCAGCTCGAGTTCAATTTCCGCGTGCTGGCGCAGGCGCGCGAGGCGCACACGCCGCTGCTCGAGCGCCTGCGCTTCCTGTGCATCTCCTGCACCAACCTCGACGAGTTCTTCGAGGTCCGGGTGGCCTCGCTGCACCAGCTGCTCGAATTCGGCGACCGCACCCCGGGACCCGATGGCATGGACCCGCTGGAGGCGCTGGAGCGGATCCGCAGCCGCGCGCAGGAGCTGGTATCGGAGCAGTACCAGTTGTGGAACCGCACGCTGCGCCCGGCGCTGCGCAAGGCCGGCGTGCACCTGATCGCGCGCGACGAATGGAACGCCCGCCAGCAGCAGTGGCTGCGCGAGTACTTCCGCAGCGAGATCCTGCCGGTGCTGTCGCCGCTGGGCCTCGACCCGGCCCATCCCTTCCCGCGCATCCTCAACAAGAGCCTCAACATCGCGGTCTCGCTCTCCGGCAAGGACGCGTTCGGGCGCGAGGGCCACATGGCGCTGGTGCGCGCACCGCGCTCGCTGCCGCGCATCATCCGCCTGCCGCCGGACCTCGACGGCGACGCCGACTCGCAGGAGTTCGTGTTCCTCTCGGCGATCCTGCACGAGTTCGTCGAGGAGCTCTTCTCGGGCATGAAGGTCAAGGGCTCCTACCAGTTCCGGGTCACGCGCAACAGCGAGCTCAGCGTCGACGAGGACGAGGTCGAGAACCTGGCCCAGGCGCTGCGCGACGAGCTGCGCGACCGCGCCTTCCAGAAGGCGGTGCGGCTCGAAGTGGCCGATTCCTGCCCGAAAAAGGTCCTCAAGTACCTGATCGACAACTTCGAGCTCGAGGCTGACGACGTCTATCGCTGCAACGGGCCGGTCAACCTCAACCGCGTGATCGCGGTCTACGACATGGTCAAGCGGCCCGACCTCAAGTACCCGCCGTTCATGCCGCGCCTGCCGCTGCCCAGCGGCGATCCCGGCAGCCTGTTCGAGGAGATCCGGCGCGGCGACGTGCTCCTGCACCATCCCTTCGACTCGTTCCAGCCGGTGGTCGAGCTGGTGCGCCAGGCGGCGCACGATCCCGAGGTGCTGGCGATCAAGCAGACCCTGTACCGGACCGGGCGCGATTCGCCGCTGGTGACGCACCTGATCGATGCCGCGCGCAACGGCAAGGACGTCACCGCCGTGGTGGAACTGCGCGCGCGCTTCGACGAGGAGGAGAACATCGCGCTGGCCAACCGCATGCAGGAGGCCGGCGTCCAGGTCGTGTACGGCGTGGTCGGCTACAAGACCCACGCCAAGATGCTGCTGGTCGTGCGCCGCGAGAAGGGCAAGCTGCGCCGCTACGTGCACCTGTCGACCGGCAACTACCACCCCGGCACGGCCCGCGCCTACACCGACATCGGCATCATCACCGCCGACACCGACATCGCCGAGGACGTGCACCGGCTGTTCCTGCAGCTTTCGGGGCTGGGCCCGCTGATCAAGCTCAAGCGCGTGCTGCAATCGCCCTTCACCCTGCACAAGAGCCTGATGCAGAAGATCTCGCGCGAGATCGCCCATGCCAAGGCCGGCAAGGCGGCGCGGATCGCGGCCAAGATCAACGCCATGAACGAGGTCACGGTGATCGACCTGCTCTACGAGGCCTCGCGCGCCGGGGTCAAGGTCGACCTGATCGTGCGCGGCAGCTGCGGGCTGCGCCCCGGCGTGCCGGGCGTGTCGGACAACATCCGCGTGGTTTCGATCATCGGCCGTTTCCTCGAGCACTCGCGCGTGTACTGGTTCGCCAACGACGGCGAGCCGGAGACCTATTGCTCCAGCGCCGATTGGCTCGAGCGCAACCTCCTGCGCCGGATCGAGACCTGCTTCCCGATCCTCGACCCGGTGCTGGCCCGGCGCGTGTACGAGGAGGAGATCGAGAACTACCTCGCCGACAACACCCAGGCCTGGGAGCTGCGCAGCGACGGCACCTACGTGAAGCTGGCGCCCGTCGGCGACGCGATGCCGCATTCGGCGCAGCAGGCCCTGCTGGCCAAACTCACCCGATGAAGGTGGACGCCCTTCACCTGACCAGGTCCCCTGCAGGAGCGGCCTCAGCCGCGACTGAGGCCTATCGCGCGCAGAGCGCGCTCCTACGCAGCCGGCTCTGTAGGAGCGCGCTCTGCGCGCGATAGGCCTCAGTCGCGGCTGAAGCCGCTCCAACAGGGCGAACCCGGAACCTGCGCCGAACTGGAACACCATGCCGACCGAATCCACCAAGGGCATCCGCGAAGGCGACTCGCTGGCCGCCGTCGACCTGGGCTCGAACAGCTTCCACCTGGTGGTGGCGCGCTACGAGCACGGCGAGATCCGCGTCATCGACCGCCTGCGCGACACCGTGCGCATGGCCATGGGCCTGCGTCCGGACGGCAGCCTCGAACCCGAGCGCCAGCGCCGCGCCCTCACCTGCCTGGCGCGCTTCGGCCAGCGCCTGCGCGAGTTGCCGCCCGAGCGCGTGCGCGCGGTGGCGACCAACACCGTGCGCCAGCTGCGCTCGCCGCGCGCCTTCCTGCTCACCGCCGAGACCGCGCTCGGCCATCCGATCGAGGTCGTGTCCGGCCGCGAAGAGGCGCGCCTGATCTACCTCGGCGTCGCCAACGGCATCCCGCGCAGCAAGCAGCGCCGCCTGGTGGTCGACATCGGCGGCGGCAGCACCGAGTTCATCATCGGGCTGGGCTTCGAGCCGCTGGAGACCGAGAGCATCCAGATCGGCTGCATCGCCACCACCCGGCGCTTCTTCGACGACGGCAAGCTGACGCGCAAGCGCTGGCAGAAGGCCCAGACCGAGATCGAGGTCGAGCTGCAGCAGTTCGCCGCCGGCTATCGCGCGCGCGGCTGGAGCGACACCATCGGCTCCTCGGGCACGGTGCGCGCGCTGGGCGCGATCTGCGCCGCGCTGCGCCCGGCCGACAACGGCATCACGCTCGACGGCCTCGAGGACGTGCGCGAGCGCCTGCTCGAAGCCGGCGAAATCGGGCGCATCCGCCTGCCGGCGTTGTCCGAGGACCGCAAGGCAGTGATCGCCGGCGGCGCGCTGATCCTCGAAACGGTGTTCCGCTCCCTCGCCATCGAGCGCATGCGCGCGTGCGATACCGCGATGCGCGAGGGCCTGCTCTACGACCTGGTCGGCCGCGCCGGGCAATCCGACCCGCGCGAGGCCAGCGTGCTGGCGCTGGCGCGCCGCTATGGCGTCGACGCCGCCCACGCCGCGCGGGTGGAGACCACGGCGCTGGCGCTGTTCGAGCAGGTCCAGGACGCGTGGGAATTCAACGAGACCCAGCGCGACTGGCTGGCCTGGGCGTGCCGCGTGCACGAGATCGGCCTCGCCATCGCGCACAGCCAGCACCAGGTGCATGGTGCCTACCTGGTCGCCAACTCGGACCTCTTCGGCTTCACCCGCCAGGAACAGCAGGCGCTCGCCTTCGTGGTCCGCGCGCAGCGGCGTGCCATCCCCGTGGACGAGGTCAATGCGCTGCCCGAGCGCCTCGCGGTGCCGGCCGCGCGCCTCGCGGTGCTGCTGCGCCTCTCGGCCCTGCTGCACCGCGGGCGCACCGGCGAGGTGCTGCCGCGCCTCGCGCTCAAGGTCGGCGACCGGGTCATCCGGCTCGCGCTGCCGAAGGACTGGCTCGACACCCACCCGCTGACGCGCGTGGACCTCGACACCGAACGCAAGCACCTCGCCGACCTCAACCTCAAGTTGCAGATCATCGCGACCTAGCTCGCTGCGCGCCCTGCGACGTGGCACCGTCGCGAGGCTGCCCGCGCGGGCGGCGACATCGGGCTGCGCAGGCGCCTGCGTCACGCCACGGTCACCGCGTGGTCATGACGGCGTCCACGCGCGACGGCAGCATGGGCCAAACCAGCCCGCCGCGTGGACCATGCGCATCGCGATCGTCACCGAGACTTATCCGCCGGAGATCAACGGCGTCGCGCTGACGGTGCAGGGCTTCGTCGCCAACCTCGCCGCCCTGGGCCATGAGTTGCTGGTCGTGCGGCCGCGCCAGGACGTCGCGCCAGCCGCGGCAGCGATTCCCGGCGTCCACGAATTGCGCCTGCGCGGCGCCGGCCTGCCTGGGTACCCCGGATTGCGCTTCGGCCTGCCGGCGCGCGCGCAGCTCGAACGCGAATGGCGCGCCTGGCATCCCGACGCGGTGTACGTCGCCACCGAGGGTCCGCTGGGATGGTCCGCGGTGCGCGCGGCGCGCGCCCTGGGAATTGCCTGCGCGACCGGCTTCCATACCCGCTTCGACGACTTCGCCGCGCACTACGGCCTCGGCCTGCTCACGCCGATGGTCTTCGCGTGGCTGCGCCGCTTCCACAACCTGGCCGGCGCGACGCTGGTGCCGACGCGCGAGCTCAAGCAGTTCCTCGATCGCTCCGGCTTCCGCGACGTGCGCCTGCT
>JAGOEZ010000263.1 GCA_017997455.1 Lysobacterales bacterium
TCGCAAGCGGCAGAAACCCTTAGCTAGATTTGAGTATCGTTACTGCTGACCAAATCAAGCGACCTGGTGCCGCTACCAACCAAGACATGGAGGACTCTGGCATGAATTCGAGACAGACTCTCAAGCCTACAAATGTCGTAGCGGGTTTCGCGTTGTTGCTCGTCGCTGCTGCGGCGAGTGCCGCATCCCCAGCATCGACTCCTCGACGCGATAGCGCGATCGCAACGTCCACCACTGCTGCCGAGATTGCTTCCTCTGAAGGCAATTGGGTCTACATATTCATCCGCGACTTCTTCCATGATTCGAATGAACTGGGCCCAACTGGCAATCCCGGTAGCGACATCACGCCCAATCCGGCGATCATCATCAAGCCACACGTCATCACGCCCAATCCGGCGATCATCGTCAAGGAGTAGCCCCAACGCTGCCCTGTGGGCGATCATGGCCCCATGGACCTGATCGCCCAACTCGCCCTCGCCGCAGGCCTCGCCTGGGGCGCGGGGCTGCGGCTCTACGCCGTGGTGTTCCTCGCGGGCATCGCCGGGCGCATGGGCTGGATCGAGTTGCCGGGGTCGCTGGCGTACCTGGGCAACGATGGGGTGCTGTGGGTAGCGGGCGCGTTCCTGCTGCTCGAGTTCCTCGCCGACAAGATCCCGATGGTGGACTCGGCCTGGGATGCGCTGCAGACCTTCATCCGCATTCCCGGGGCGATGGTGCTGGCGTGGGGGGCGCTGGGCGAGCAGGGCGAGGCGCTGCAGTTCGCGGCGGCGCTGCTGGGTGGCTCGATCGCCGGCGTCACCCACCTCGGCAAGGCCGGCACGCGAGCCATCATCAACCACTCGCCGGAACCCTTCTCGAACGGCATCGCGAGCTTCTTCGAGGATGGCCTGGTGATCGGCGGCCTGTGGCTGGCGATGACGCACCCGTGGGTGTTCCTGGTGTTGCTGGCCCTGTTCCTCGCCCTGCTGGTGTGGCTGATCCCCAAACTATGGCGGGCCTTCGCCGCGAGCTTGCGGCGCCTGCGACGACGGCAGGTGGCGGCGGGCTGAGGATGTCGCGCCTGCTGCGACGGCAACGCGATCCCCTGTAGGAGCGGCTTCAGCCGCGACCAGGCCTATCGCGCGCAGAGCGCGCTCCTACAAGAGCCGGCTTTGCAGGAGCGCGCTCTGCGCGCGATAGGCCTGGTCGCGGCTGAAGCCGCTCCTACAATGGAGCCGGCCATGAATTCGAACACGCCTCCCCCATCGCGCATCAAGGGCCGCGGCAGCGCCTCCAATGCGGAGGGGCGCTTCGAGTCGACCGTGGTCGAGGCCTACGACGACGGCTGGTACCGCGACGACGGCGAGGCGGCCGCGCCGCCGGCCACTACCGTCACCGAGGAAACGGCGCGCACGATCATCAGCCGCAACGACTCGCCGGACATTCCCTTCGACCAGTCGCTCAATCCCTACCGCGGTTGCGAGCACGGTTGCGTCTACTGCTACGCGCGACCCACGCATTCGTACCTCAACCTCTCGGCGGGCCTGGATTTCGAGACCAGGCTCACCGCCAAGACCAACACCGCCGAACGCCTGCGCGCGGAACTGGGCAAGCGCGGCTACGTACCCTCGCCGATCAACCTCGGCGCCAACACCGATCCGTACCAGCCGATCGAGCGCAAGTACCGCCTCACGCGCCAGGTCCTCGAGATCCTGGCCGAAACCCGGCACCCCGCCACGATCGTCACCAAGAGCGCCAACGTACTGCGCGACCTCGACCTGCTGGCGCCGATGGCGCGCGAGCGGCTGGTCCAGGTGTTCGTCTCGGTGACCACGCTCGACAACCAGCTCGCGAGCCGCCTCGAGCCCCGCGCCAGCGCGCCGCACCGGCGCCTGCAAGCGATCGGCGAGCTGGCCGCGGCGGGCGTGCCGGTCGGCGTGTTCGTGGCGCCGCTCATCCCCATGCTCACCGATCGCGACCTCGAGGCGATCATGGAGCAGGCACGCGCCGCGGGTGCCACCACCGCGAGCTACACGCTGGTGCGCCTGCCGCACGAGGTCGCGGACCTGTTCCGCGAATGGCTCGCGATCCACTACCCCGACCGCGCCGCGCACATCATGAGCCTGGTCCAGCAGATGCGCGGCGGCCGCGACAACGACCCGCGCTTCGGCACGCGCTTCCGCGGCGAGGGTGTGTTCGCCGATCTCATCCGGCGGCGCTACAAGGTCGCCTTTGCACGCCTGGGCTATCTCAGCCGCAACGAGGACGTGCAGCTCGACTGCACCCGGTTCGTGGCGCCTCGTGCGGCCACGCCGCAGTCCGACCTGTTCGCATAGTCCCGCGCAACGCGATCCCACGCCCCTGTAGGAGCGCATCTCATGCGCGACCGCGGACCTGCAGGTCGCGGTTGCGTGGGAATCCGCGGTCGCGCATGAGATGCGCTCCTACAGCGCGGGCTCGGCGGATTCCTGCGTGCCGGCGGCGCGTTGCGAGGCCCGCCAGCGCTCGCCATCGACGGGCCGGATCTCGCGGATGCGGCAATCGATGCCGCGCACGGTGACGGCGTCGAAGCGCGCGCGCAGCACGTTCATCGACTGGCGCACGCCGATGCGGTTGGCCCACTCCAGCTCGGGGCAGTGCGGCTGCACCGTCACGAGGTAGATCTCGCTCACCCGCACCCAGAACACCACGCTCGACGGCCCCACGACCTCGAAGCGCGTCAGGGTGAAGCCGCGGATCTCCTCGACCGGCTCGCCGGCGTACTGCAGGAAGGAGGCCAGGCGCTGCGCGCGGCGTTCCGCGGGCGGCGCGCTGGCGCAGGCGGCGAGCAGGGTCGCGATACCTGCGACCATGAGGATAATCCGAGGCATGGCATCTCCGGCCGCGTGCGGGACCTGCAGGGCCGCATTGGCCCCTGCATGCGGGCCACGACTGACGGGTGGCGACCATCGTCGCAGCCGCGAGGCGGCCACGCCAATCCCCGCCGCGCCGCTACCGCGAGCCGCCACCCTTCGCTTCGAGCGAAATGATCCCCTGCTTCGAGGCCCGCGACATGGTGTCGCAATGCGGTTGCTCGACCTGGCGTTGGAACGGCGGCCCCTGCTTGACCCGCTTGGCCGGTTGCGGCGGCGG
Organism: Lysobacterales bacterium; assembly: GCA_017997455.1. GTDB lineage: Bacteria > Pseudomonadota > Gammaproteobacteria > Xanthomonadales > Ahniellaceae > JAGOEZ01. The sequence goes on from JAGOEZ010000263.1 coordinate 3,112, forward strand.
ATCCTCGAAGCCGTCGACGAGCACGACCGGATTGCGCCCCACCGCGGCGATCAGCTTGCGGTGCGAGTTGGTGCTGCCGCCGCCGCAGGTGCAGGCGCG
>JAGOEZ010000004.1 GCA_017997455.1 Lysobacterales bacterium
ACGCCGTCGACCTTGGCCAGGGTGATGAGCGGCTCAGCCACGCGACGCAGTTCCTTGGCCTTCGGCAGCGTGGTCTTGATGACCTCGTGCGTGATCAGCGAAGTGGCCATGTTGCGGAACATGGCACTGCGGTGGCTGCTGGTGCGGTTGAGCTTGCGACCGGATTTCTGATGGCGCATGACACGTGTTCCTATCGAGGCAGTCCGGGCGTCAGCCCGTCTGCATACCGTGCGTGAGACCCGCCGGCGGCCAGTTCTCGAGCTTGACGCCGAGGTTGAGGCCACGCGTGGCGAGCACTTCCTTGATCTCGGTCAGCGACTTCTTGCCGAGGTTCGGGGTCTTGAGCAACTCGACCTCGGTCTTCTGCACCAGGTCGCCGATGTAGTAGATGCTCTCGGCCTTGAGGCAGTTGGCCGAGCGCACGGTCAACTCGAGGTCGTCGATCGGGCGCAGCAGGATCGGATCCATGCCGCCGGCCGAGGGCTTGGCGCCGGCCGCTTCGCGGCGAGTGAAGTCCCCGAACACCGACAGCTGGTCGGCGAGGATGTCGGCGGCCTTGCGGACCGCTTCCTCGGCATCGACCGTGCCGTTGGTCTCGACGTCCAGGATCAGCTTGTCGAGGTCGGTGCGCTGCTCGACGCGGGCGCTGTCGACCTCGAACGCGACCCGCCGGACCGGGCCGAACGACGCATCCAGGTGCAGGCGGCCGATCGGGCGCGCCTCCTCGTCCGGGCGCCGGCGCGACGCCGCCGGCTGGTAGCCGACGCCGCGCGCGATGCGCAGGCGCATGTTCAGCGCCGCGTCCTTGGTCAGGTGGCAGATGATGTGGTCGGGGTTGACGATCTCGACGTTGTGATCGGTCGTGATGTCGCCGGCCTTGACCACGCCCGAACCCTTCTTGCTCAGGGTCAGGGTGGTCTCTTCCACGTTGTGCATGCGGATCGCGACGTCCTTGAGGTTCAGCAGGACTTCGATCACGTCCTCCTGCAGCCCCTCGAGGCTGGTGTATTCGTGCAGCACGCCGTCGATCTCGACCTCGGTGATCGCGGCACCCGGGATCGAGGAGAGCAGCACGCGACGCAGCGCGTTGCCGAGGGTGTGGCCGTAGCCGCGCTCGAGCGGCTCAACCACGACCCGGGCGCGATTGGCGCCGAGCTTTTCGGCGCTGATGCCGCGCGGGCGCAGAACGGAAGTCGTAGACACTGCCATGAGAGCTTGGTCCCTGGATTACTTGGAATACAGCTCGACGATCAAATTCTCATTGATGTCGGAGGGCAGGTCGGAGCGCTCGGGCAGGGTCTTGAAGACGCCCGCCATCTTCTTCGCGTCTACCTCGATCCAGCCGGGCACCAGGTCCATCTGCTGGCTGACCGTCAGGGCTTCCTGGATGCGCAACTGCTTGCGCGCGCGCTCGGTCACCGTGATTTCGTCGCCCGCCCTGACCTGGTAGGACGGCAGGTTGACGCTCTTGCCATTGACGAGGATCGACTTGTGCGAGACCAGCTGGCGCGCCTGCGCGCGGGTCACCGCAAAACCCATGCGATAGACCACGTTGTCGAGGCGAGCCTCGAGGATGCGCAGCAGGTTCTCGCCGGTAGCGCCCTTCTGGGTCGCCGCCTTCTTGTAATACGTGCGGAACTGCCGCTCGAGGAGGCCATAGATGCGCTTGACCTTCTGCTTCTCGCGCATCTGGACCGCGTAGTCCGACAGCCGCGCGCGCTTGTTGGCGCCGTGCTGGCCGGGCTTGGTCTCGAGCTTGCACTTCGAATCCAGCGCGCGCGCCGGGCTCTTGAGGCTGAGGTCGGCGCCCTCGCGACGGGCGAGCTTGCAGGTGGGACCGATGTAACGTGCCATGTTCTTCGTGCTCTCCGGCAGGTCAGACGCGCCGCTTCTTCGGCGGACGGCAGCCGTTGTGCGGAATCGGGGTCACGTCGATGATGTTGGTGATCTTGTAGCCGATGTTGTTCAGCGAACGCACGGCGGACTCGCGGCCCGGGCCGGGGCCCTTGATCCTCACTTCGAGGGTCTTGAGGCCGTATTCCAGCGCGGCACGGCCAGCCTTCTCGGCGGCGACCTGCGCCGCGAAAGGCGTGCTCTTGCGCGAGCCGCGGAAGCCGGCGCCGCCCGACGTCGCCCAGGACAGTGCATTGCCCTGGCGGTCGGTGATGGTGATGACGGTGTTGTTGAAGGAAGCCTGGACATGAACGATGCCGTCAGTGACGACTCGCTTGACCTTCTTCTTCGGCTTGGCAGCTGCGCTGCCTGCGGCGGGCTTGTTCATGGCTTGGTGGCCGGGTCCGTTCAGTGCTTACTTTCTGATCTGCTTGCGCGGGCCCTTGCGGGTCCGGGCGTTCGTGCGGGTGCGCTGGCCGCGCACCGGCAGGCCGCGCCGGTGGCGCAGGCCGCGATAGGTGCCCAGGTCCATCAGGCGCTTGACGCTCATCGCCACCTCGCGGCGCAGGTCGCCCTCGATCGCGAACTTCGCGACCTCGTGGCGCAGGCGCTCGACTTCGGCCTCGGTGAGGTCCTTGATCTTGGTCGAGGGATCGACCTTGGCCTCGATACAGACCTTGCGCGAACGCGTACGGCCGATGCCGTAAATGCTCTGCAAGCCGATCCAGGCATGCTTGTGGACCGGAATGTTGACACCCGCAATGCGCGCCATGATGCAGAATCTCCGAGTGAGGCAGTCAGCGCAGTGAACGCGAAAGTATACAATCGTTCATGGGGTTACGGAACCCCCGGGGCGGGCCGTAACCCACCCTTGCAAATCGTTTGCACGGCCGCCGGACCTGGGGGCGTTCAGCCCCGGACCGTGCCGCCGCGCCCGTAGCCCTTGAGGTTGGCCTTCTTGAGCAGGCTTTCGTACTGGTGCGACATCAGGTGCGCCTGCACCTGGGCCGTGAAGTCCATGACCACCACGACCACGATCAGCAGCGAGGTACCGCCGAAGTAGAACGGCACCTTCCAGCTGTTCTGCAGGAACTGCGGCAGCAGGCAGACCGCGACCATGTACAGGGCACCGGCACCGGTCAGGCGCGTGATGACGCCATCGACGTAATCGGCGGTCGCCCGCCCCGGCCGGATGCCCGGGATCAGGGCGCCCGACTTCTTGAGGTTCTCGGCGGTTTCCGCCGAATTGAACACCAGCGCCGTATAGAAGAACGAGAAGAACACGATCAAGCCCGCATACAGCAGGTCGTGCAGTGCCTCGCCGGGAGCCAGGCGGTTCGCCAGCTCCTGGAGCCAGCGCGCCTCGCCCGCCGTGCTCATCCACGACAGCGCGGTGGCCGGGAACATGATGATCGACGAAGCGAAAATCGCCGGAATCACGCCCGCCATGTTGATCTTGAGCGGCAAGTGCGAGGACTGGTTCTGATAGGCACGCGGCCCGCCCTGGCGTCGCGCGTAGTTGACCGTGATCCGGCGCTGGCCGCGCTCCATGAACACCACGAACGCCGTCACCGCCAGCACGATCACGATGACCGCCATGACCTTGAGCGGGCTGAGGTCGCCGTTGCGCGCCAGTTCCAGGGTCGAGGCGACCGCGCCGGGCAGGCCGGCGACGATGCCGGCGAAGATCAGCAGCGAGATGCCGTTGCCCACGCCACGCTCGGTGATCTGCTCGCCCAGCCACATCAGGAACATGGTCCCTGCGGTGAGGCCGACGATGGCGCTGAACACGAACCCCGGGCCGGGGTTGACCACGACCGGCGCTCCGCCGCCAGCGCCGGAACTCTGCAGCGCCATCGCGACGCCAGCCGCCTGGAACGAGGCCAGCAACACGGTGCCGATGCGGGTGTACTGGGTCAGCTTGCGCCGCCCCGACTCGCCTTCCTTGCGCAGCGCCTGCAGGCTCGGCATCACCTGCGCCATCAACTGGATGATGATCGAGGCCGAGATGTAGGGAACCACGTTCAACGCGAACACGGACATGCGCTCCAGCGCACCGCCCGAGAACATGTTGAACAGGTCGACGATCGTGCCGCGCTGCGTGTCCATGAGGCGGATCATCGCCTCCGGATCCACGCCCGGCACCGGAATGAACGTGCCAAAGCGGAACACGATCAGCGCGCCCACCACGAACAGCAGGCGCTGCTTGAGTTCGGTCAGCTTGCCGAGGCCACTGAGCCCGGAAGCCGGCTTGCCGGTGTTCGCCACCCGCTTACTCCACGCTTCCGCCGGCCGCGAGGATCGCCTCGCGCGCGCCCGCGGTCAGGGCGACGCCCTTGACGGCGTACTTGCGCGAGACCTCGCCCTTCTTGATCAGCTTGGCCTTCTTGGCATCCGCCGGCAGCAGGCCGGCGGCGCGCAGGGTGGCGAAGTCGACCGCGGTGCCATCGAGGCGCGCCAGCAGGTACAGGCCGACTTCGGCCGTCTCGCGCGACAGCTTCGAACGGAAACCGACTTTCGGCAGGCGGCGCTGCAGCGGCATCTGGCCGCCCTCGAAGCCCGGCTTGACCTTGCCCTTGCCGGTGCGCGCGTACTGGCCCTTGTGGCCACGGCCCGCGGTCTTGCCCAGGCCGGAACCGATGCCCCGGCCCACGCGCACGCGTTCGCGACGCGCGCCAGCTGCTGGCTTGATGGTATTGAGACGCATGGTGCTACTCCTCGAATCCTTGGTCGCGCCGTTGCTCAGTCTTCGATCCGCACCAGGTAATTAACCTGGCCGATCAAGCCGCGCACGGACGGGCTGTCCTTGAGCTCGCGCACATCGTTTATCTTGCGCAATCCGAGGGCGCGGACGCTGGTCCGGTGCAGCCCCTTGCAGCTGTTGGTGCTCTTGACCAGCCGCACCTTGATCGTCCTGGCGTTCGACTTAGCCATGGCCCGCCAGCTCCTCGATCTTCTTGCCGCGCTTGGCCGCGACGCTCGCCGGCGAATGGATCGCCTGCAGGCCCTTGATGGTGGCGCGAACCAGGTTGATCGGGTTGCGCGAGCCCACCGCCTTGGCGAGCACGTTCTTGACCCCGACCACCTCGAACACCGCGCGCATCGCGCCGCCGGCGATCACGCCGGTGCCGTCCGAAGCCGGCTGCATGTAGACCTTGGCCGCGCCGTGGTGCGCCTTGACCGCGTAGTGCAGCGTGCCGTTGTTGAGCGCCACGCCGGTCATGTTCTTGCGCGCGCGCTCCATCGCCTTGGCGATGGCGACCGGCACTTCACGCGCCTTGCCATAGCCGAGGCCGACCTTGCCGTCGCCATCGCCGACGACGGTGAGGGCGGTGAAGCCGAATTGCCGGCCACCCTTCACCACCTTGGCGACGCGGTTGACGGCGATCAGCTTCTCGAGCAGGCCGTCGGAATTCTCGCGTTCGTTGTTGCTCATGTGTACCTGTCTGCTTGCGGCCTGGGCCGCTTAGAATTGTGGTAGGCGGACGTTCCGCGCCTAGAACTTCAGACCAGCCTCGCGGGCCGCGTCGGCGAGCGACTTGATGCGCCCGTGGTACAGGAAACCGGAACGGTCGAAGGCCACGGTGTCGACGCCGGCGGCCAGCGCCTTCTGCGCGATCGCACGACCCACGGCGGCGGCAGCCGACTTGTTCTTGGTGCCCTTGAGGCCCTCGCGCACGTCCTTCTGCGTGGTCGAGGCCGCGGCCAGGACCTTTTCGCCGCCGGCCGAGATGACCTGGGCGTAAAGGTGCTGTCCGGTGCGGTGCACCGTAAGGCGCGCCACGTCGAGGTCGCGGATGTGCATGCGGGTGCGCTTGGCGCGACGCAGGCGGGAAATTCTCTTTTCCACAGTCATTCTCCAGGGGAGCCGGAACGGCCGTCAGGCCTTCTTGGCTTCCTTCAGCGTGATCTTCTCGCCGGAATAGCGCACGCCCTTGCCCTTGTAGGGCTCCGGCGGACGGAAGGCGCGGATCTTGGCCGCCGACTCGCCCACCAGCTGCTTGTCGACGCCCTTGACCAGGATTTCGGTCTGGCTCGGCGTTTCGATCGTGATCCCGTCCGGCGCCTTGAACAGCACCGGATGCGAGAAGCCCAGGGTCAGGTTGAGATCCTTGCCCTGCATCGTGGCGCGGTAACCGACGCCGACGAGTTCGAGCTTCTTCTGGTAGCCCTCGCTGACGCCCTTGACCATGTTCTGGATCAGCGCGCGCGTGGTGCCGGCCATGGTGTAGTCGCCGCCCGACACGTCGAGCGTCAACTCCTGGCCCTGCAGCTTCACGTCCACGCCGACGGTAGAGGCGATCTTGAGCGTGCCCTTGGGCCCCTTGACGGTCAGACCCTCGGCATTCATGGCGCACTCGACCCCCTTGGGCAGAGTGACCGGCATCTTGGCAACACGAGACATGACTGGATCTCCCTTAGGCGACGAGGCAGATGACCTCGCCCCCCAGGCCCTTGGCGCGCGCTTGCGCGTCCGTCATCAGGCCCGACGAAGTCGAGATGATCGAGATGCCGAGCCCGCCCATGACCTTGGGCAGTTCGGTCTTGCCGCGGTAGCGGCGCAGGCCCGGGCGACTGGCGCGCTCGAGGCGCTCGATCGCGGGACGGCCCTCGTAGTACTTCAGGGCGATCTCGATTTCCTTCTTGCCCTCGATGTCGCGCTCCGCGACGTCGTTGAGGTAGCCCTCGTCCTTGAGCAAGCGGGCAATCGCCAGCTTGACCTTGGACGCGGGCATGCGGACCGACGCCTTGCCCGCCGCGAGTCCATTACGGATGCGGACGAACATGTCGGCTACGGGATCAGTCATGCTCATGCTGTTCTCTCTAGCATCGATATCCGATGTTCAGGAATGGTCCGCCCGCGACATCGGCCGCGATCGAACCGCCAAACTCACCAACTGGCCTTGCGCAGGCCGGGAACGTCGCCGCGCATGGTTGCCTCGCGCAGCTTGTTCCGGCCAAGGCCGAACTTGCGATACACCCCGCGCGAGCGCCCGGTCAGCGCGCAACGGTTGCGCTGCCGCGTCGGGCTCGCATCGCGCGGAAGCTTCTGCAGCTTCTGCTGCGCCTCCATGCGATCGTCGAACGAGAGCTTCGGATTGGCGACGGCCTTCTTCAGCTCCGCGCGCCGCGCCGCGTACTTCTTGACCAGCTTCGCGCGCTTGGTCTCGCGCTCGACCATCGAGGTCTTTGCCATTTCGGTGTCCTGCCCAGTATCAGTTGCGGAACGGGAAGCTGAAGGCCTCGAGCAGCGCCTTGGCTTCTTCGTTGGTGCCGGCGCTGGTGGTGATGGCGATATCCATCCCGCGAAGCGCATCGACCTGGTCGTAGTTGATCTCCGGGAAGATGATCTGTTCCTTCACCCCGAAGTTGAAGTTGCCGCGGCCGTCGAACGAGCGCCCGCTCACGCCGCGGAAGTCGCGCACGCGCGGCAGGGCCACGTTGATCAGGCGGTCCAGGAACTCGTACATCTTGGCGCGGCGCAGCGTCACCTTGCAGCCGATCGGGTAGCCGTCGCGGATCTTGAAGGTCGCGATCGATTTGCGCGCGAGCGTCGCCACCGGCTTCTGGCCCACGATCTTCGACATGTCGTCGATCGCGTTCTCCAGCACCTTCTTGTTGGCGACCGCCTCGCCCACGCCCATGTTCAGCGTGACCTTGGTGATCTTCGGAACCTGCATCGGGTTGGCGTAGCCGAAGCGTTCCATCAGCTTCGGGACGACCGTTTCCTTGTAGTGCTTTTCGAGCCGGGTCATGGCTGCAAACCTCACGCGTCGACCACTTCGCCAGAGGAGCGGTAGACGCGGACCTTGCGGCCGTCGTCCAGCGTCTTGAAACCGACGCGCTCGCCCTTGCTCGTGGCGGGGTTGAACAACATCACATTGGACAGGTGGATCGGCGACTCGCGCTCGACGATCCCGCCGGGCTGGTTGGCCTGCGGGTTCGGCTTGGTATGGCGCTTGACCAGGTTGACGTTCTGCACCACCACCTTCTCGGCGGTGACGCGCAGGACCTCGCCCTTCTGTCCCTTGTTCTTGCCGGTGATGACGACCACCTGGTCGCCCTTGCGGATACGCTTCATGACCGGGTCCTCACAGCACTTCGGGGGCGAGCGACACGATCTTCATGAAGCGCTCGGTGCGCAGTTCGCGCGTCACCGGCCCGAAGATGCGGGTGCCGATCGGCTCCAGCTTGTTGTTCAGCAGCACGGCGGCGTTGCCGTCGAAACGGATCAGCGAACCATCCGGGCGACGCACGCCCTTGCGGGTGCGCACGACCACCGCGTCGTAGACCTCGCCCTTCTTGACCTTGCCGCGCGGGATGGCGTCCTTGACCGACACCTTGATGATGTCGCCGATGTGGGCATAGCGGCGCTTGGAACCGCCAAGCACCTTGATGCACATCAGCTCGCGCGCACCGCTGTTGTCGGCGGCGGCCAGGTGGCTCTGCATCTGGATCATTTCATTGCACTCCGGGTCGGGTCGTGCGCGTCACTGCTGTGCGCGCGTGACGACCTCGACCACCTTCCAGTTCTTGGTCTTGGAAACGGGACGCGTCTCGACGATCCGCACCAGGTCGCCCTCGCGGCACTCGCCGTTGGCGTCATGGGCGTGAACCTTGGTCGAGCGGCGCAGGAACTTGCCGTAGGTCTCGTGCTCGACCTGGCGCTCGATCAGGACGGTGACCGTCTTCTGCATCTTGTTGCTGACCACGCGACCTTCGATCGCGCGGGACTGCTTGCTGTTCTCGGTCATGGCATCCGGCCTCACTTGCCCTTGCCCAGCGCGGTCTTGGCGCGGGCGATATCGCGGCGGACGCGCTTGAGCTGGTGCGTCTGTGTCAGCTGCCCGGTGCCCTTCTGCATGCGCAGGCCGAACTGCTCCTTGCGCAGCTCGACGATGTGCTCGGAAATCTCGGCCGGGGTCTTCTTCTTCAGTTCCGTGGCGTTCATCACATCACCGTCCGGGTAACGAACGAGGTCTGCACCGACAGTTTCGCCGCGGCCAGGCGGAACGCCTCGCGCGCGGTCTTCTCGTCGATACCTTCCATCTCGTACAGCATGCGTCCGGGCTGGACCACGGCGACGTGGAATTCCACGCTGCCCTTGCCGTTGCCCATGCGGACCTCGATCGGCTTCTTGGTGATCGGCTTGTCCGGGAACACGCGGATCCAGAGCTTGCCGCCGCGCTTGACATAGCGCGTGATGCAACGGCGCGCGGCCTCGATCTGGCGCGCGGTCAGGTGTCCGTGGGTTGTGGCCTTGAGGCCGTACTCACCGAAGCTGACCTGGTTGCCGACGTAGCTGAGGCCCCGGTTGCGGCCCTTGTGCTGCTTGCGGAACTTCTGGCGTGCTGGTTGCAGCATGGCTCAAATCCTCACTTCGCCGCCGGGCGATCGCGCTTGCCGGCCTCGGCAGGTTGCTCCGCCTGCGCGGCGTGCAGGTCGAACACGTCACCCTTGTAGATCCAGACCTTGCAGCCGATGATCCCGTAGGTGGTCTTGGCCTCGGCAAAGCCGTAGTCGACATCCGCGCGCAGCGTGTGCAGGGGCACGCGGCCCTCGCGATACCACTCCGAGCGCGCGATCTCGGCGCCGTTGAGGCGGCCACCCACGTTGACCTTGATGCCCAGCGCGCCCAGGCGCATCGCGTTACCGACCGCGCGCTTCATCGCGCGGCGGAACATGATGCGGCGCTCGAGCTGCTGGCAGATCGATTCCGCGACCAGCTGCGCGTCCATCTCGGGCTTGCGCACCTCGGTGACGTTGATGTGGGCGGGGACGCCCATCATCTTCGACACGTCGCGGCGCAGCTTCTCGATGTCCTCGCCCTTCTTGCCGATCACGACGCCCGGACGGGCGGTGTGGATCGTTACCCGCGCGGTCTTGGCCGGGCGCTCGATGCTGATGCGGGAGATGCCGGCCTGGGCCAGCTTCTCGCGCAGCATCTCGCGCACCTTGAGGTCGGCGGCAAGGTACTGGGCGTAGTCACGCTTGTTGGCGTACCACTTCGAGTTCCAGTCCTTGGAGATTCCAAGGCGGATACCGGTGGGGTGAACTTTGTGACCCATCGTCGAAAGTCCTTATTGCTGCTTGCCGGTACCGACAACCACGGTGATGTGGCTGGTCCGCTTGAGGATGCGCGTGCCGCGGCCCTTGGCGCGTGCCGCGAAGCGCTTGAGCGAAGGACCTTCGTCGACCATGATCGTGGCGACCTTGAGGTCGTCCACGTCGGCGCCGAGGTTGTTCTCCGCATTGGCGACCGCCGACAACAGCACCTTCTTGACCATCTGGGCGGCCTTCTTGTTGCTGAACGCGAGCAGGTCGCGCGCGCGGCCGACCGGCAGGCCGCGGACCTGGTCGGCGACCAGGCGGGCCTTCTGCGGCGAGATCCGCGCGGTACGGAGGATGGCTTTGGCTTCCATCGTCGTGCTCCTCACTTCTTCGCCGGCTCGGACGACTTCTTGTCGCCCGAGTGCACCTTGAAGGTGCGGGTGAGCGCGAACTCGCCGAGCTTGTGGCCGACCATGTTCTCGTTCACCAGCACGGGCACGTGCTGGCGCCCGTTGTGCACGGCGATGGTCATTCCGACCATCTCCGGCAGGATCATCGAGCGGCGCGACCAGGTCTTGATCGGGCGCTTGTTGCTGGTCTTGCCAGCAGCCTCGACCTTCTTCATCAGGTGCAGGTCCACGAAGGGACCCTTCTTAAGGGAGCGTGCCATGAGGGTCGCCTATCAGCTTCTGCGGTCGCGCACGATGAACTTCTGCGTGCGCTTGTTCTTGCGGGTCTTGTAACCCTTGGTCGGCATGCCCCAGGGCGAAACCGGATGCGGGTTGCCCTGGCCGGCGCGGGCTTCGCCGCCGCCGTGCGGATGGTCGACCGGGTTCATCGCGGCGCCGCGCACGGTGGGCTTGATGCCCTTCCAGCGCTTGGCACCGGCCTTGCCGATCTTGCGCAGGTTGTGCTCGTCGTTGCCGACTTCGCCGATGGTGGCGCGGCAGTCGGCGGGCACCTTGCGCATCTCGCCGGAACGCAGGCGCAGCGTGGCGTAACCCTGCTCGCGCGCGATCAACTGGGCCGAGGCGCCGGCGCTGCGCGCGATCTGCGCGCCCTTGCCGGGACGCATCTCGATGCAGTGCACGGTCGAGCCGATCGGCACGTTGCGCAGCGGCATCGAGTTGCCGTTCTTGATCGGCGCGTCACGGCCGGCGATCAACTGGTCGCCCACCGCCACGCCCTTGGGCGCGATGATGTAGCGGCGCTCGCCATCGACATAGCACAGCAGCGCGATGTGCGCGGTGCGGTTGGGGTCGTACTCGACCCGCTCCACGCGCGCCGGAATGCCTTCCTTGTCGCGCTTGAAGTCGATGAGACGGTAGTGCTGCTTGTGGCCACCGCCGATATGACGGGTGGTGATGCGCCCGTGGTGGTTGCGGCCGCCCGTCTTGTGCTGGGCCTCGGTCAACGCCGCGTGCGGCGCACCCTTGTGCAGCCCCGACGTGGCCACGCGCACCATCTGGCGGCGGCCCGGCGAAGTCGGCTTGAATGTGATCAGTGCCATGGGTTCCTGCCTCAGGCCTTCGCCATCAGGTCGATCGACTGGCCTTCGCCCAGTCGAACATAGGCCTTGCGCCAGCTGCCGCGAGTGCCCGGGCGGCCCTTGAAACCCTTGGCCTTGCCCTTGACGTTCACGACGGTGACGCGATCGACCTTCACGCTGAACATCTGCTCGACGGCCGCCTTGACCTCGGCCTTGGTCGCGTCCTGCGCAACCTCGAACACGTACTGGTTGGCCAGCTCCTGCGTGCGCGCCGCCTTCTCGGAGACGTGCGGTGCCTTCAGGACGGTGGTGAGACGCTCGCTGCTCATGCCAGCCACTCCTCGAACTTCTTGACGGAGTCCACGGTCATCAGCACCGCATCCGCCCCGACAAGGGCAGCCGGGCTGATGCCGCTGACGTCCACCACCTCGACGATGCGCTTGTTGTTGCGCGACGCGAGGTAAAGATTCTCGCTGACGTTCTCGGTCACGATGACCGTGCGACCCTCGACCTGGAGCCCCGCCAGCTTCGCGATCAGGCCCTGGGTCTTCGGCGCGTCGACGTCGAGCGACTCGACCACCTTGAGGCGGTCCTGGCGCAGCAGCTCCGACAGGATCGAGGCCACGGCGCCGCGGTACATCTTCTTGTTCACCTTCTGGGTGAAATCGCGCGGACGCGCCGCGAACGTCACGCCGCCGCCGACGAAGATCGGCGCGCGATAGTCGCCGTGGCGGGCGCCGCCACCCTTCTGCTTCTTGAACTTCTTGGTCGTGCCGGACATGTCCGAGCGCGACTTCTGCTTCTTGGTGCCCGCGCGGCCGCCGGCGCGATAAGCATTGACGACCTGGTGCACGAGATCCTCGCGGAAGTCGGCGCCGAACACGGCGTCCGACACGGCGAGCGACTTCTTGGAGCCGACGAGGCTAAGTTCCATGGCTCCTCTCCTCAACCCTTGCTGGCCGGGCGGATCACGACGTCGCCGCCGGCGGCGCCGGGCACCGAGCCCCGCACCGCGATCAGGTGGCGCTCGGCGTCGATCTGCACGACTTCGAGATTCTGCATCGACTGGTTCACGTCGCCCATGTGACCGGACATCTTCTTGCCCGGGAACACGCGGCCCGGGGTCTGGCGCTGGCCGATCGAGCCCGGCGAGCGATGCGACAGCGAGTTGCCGTGCGTCGCGTCGCCCATGGTGAAGTGATGGCGCTTGATCGTGCCCGCGAACCCCTTGCCCTTGGTGACGCCCGCGACGTCGACCATCTGGCCGACCTTGAAGGTGTCAACGGTCAGCTCGGCGCCGACCTGGAATCCGCCGACCTCCTTGGCGCCCACGCGGAACTCCCACAGGCCCCGGCCGCCTTCCACCTTCGCCTTCGCGTAGTGGCCGGCCAGCGGCTTGGTGATCAGCGCCGCGCGCTTGCTTCCCGCAGTGACCTGGATGGCGTCATAGCCATCGGTCTCGCTGGTCTTGACCTGGGTGACACGGTTCGGCGTCGCTTCGATGAGCGTCACCGGCACCGACGTGCCATCCGCGGTGAAGACCCGCGTCATGCCGCACTTGCGGCCCACCAATCCAATGCTCATGGTCATGCCCTGCAGATGCGTGCGATCAATACAACTTGATCTGGACGTCGACACCGGCCGCGAGGTCGAGCTTCATCAGCGCGTCCACGGTCTTGTCGTTCGGATCGATGATATCGAGCACGCGTTTGTGCGTGCGGGTTTCGTACTGGTCGCGCGCGTCCTTGTCGACGTGCGGCGAGACCAGCACCGTGTAGCGCTCGATCTTGGTCGGCAGCGGGATCGGGCCGCGCACCTGCGCGCCCGTGCGCTTCGCCGTTTCCACGATCTCGCTGGCCGAACGATCGATCAGGCGATGATCGTAGGCCTTGAGCCGGATTCGAATCTTCTGGTCTGCCATGGTCTGGTTCCTTGGTCCGGGTTGCGGGGCGCGCACACCCTGCAACGCTCGTGGGGTTTTGCCGCGCTTACTCGATGACCTTGGCGACCACGCCGGCGCCGACCGTGCGGCCGCCCTCGCGGATCGCGAACCGCAGGCCGTCTTCCATCGCGATCGGCGCGATCAGCGTCACCACCATCTTGATGTTGTCGCCGGGCATCACCATCTCCACGCCCTCCGGCAGCTCGCAGGCCCCGGTCACGTCGGTGGTGCGGAAGTAGAACTGCGGCCGGTAACCCTTGAAGAACGGCGTGTGGCGGCCGCCCTCCTCCTTCGACAGCACGTACACCTCGGCCTCGAACTTCGTGTGCGGCGTGATCGAGCCCGGCTTGCACAGCACCTGGCCGCGCTCCACGTCCTCGCGCTTGGTCCCGCGCAGCAGCACGCCCACGTTGTCGCCCGCACGGCCCTCGTCAAGCAGCTTGCGGAACATCTCCACCCCGGTGCACGTCGTCTTCACCGTCGGCTTGATGCCCACGATCTCGATCTCGTCGCCCACCTTCACGATCCCGCGCTCCACGCGGCCCGTCACCACCGTGCCGCGCCCGGAAATCGAGAACACGTCCTCGACCGGCAGCAGGAACGGCTTGTCCAGCACCCGCACCGGCTCCGGAATGTACGAGTCCAGCGCGTCCACCAGCTTGATGATCGCCGGTACCCCCAGCTCGCCCTGGTCGCCTTCCAGCGCCTTGAGCGCCGATCCCTTGATGATCGGGGTCTTGTCGCCGGGGAACTCGTACTTCGTCAGCAGGTCACGCACTTCCATGTCGACCAGCTCGAGCAGCTCCGCGTCGTCGACCATGTCGCACTTGTTCAGGAACACCACCACGTACGGCACGCCCACCTGACGCGCCAGCAGGATGTGCTCGCGCGTCTGCGGCATCGGGCCATCGGCCGCCGACACCACCAGGATCGCCCCGTCCATCTGCGCCGCGCCCGTGATCATGTTCTTCACGTAGTCCGCGTGCCCCGGGCAGTCCACGTGCGCGTAGTGGCGCTGCGGGCTCTCGTACTCCACGTGCGCCGTCGCGATCGTGATCCCGCGCGCCTTCTCCTCCGGCGCCGCGTCGATCTGGTCGTAGGCCTTGAACTCGCCCCCGAACCGCTCCGCGCCCACCTTCGTCAGCGCCGCCGTCAGCGTCGTCTTGCCGTGGTCGACGTGACCGATCGTGCCCACGTTCACGTGCGGCTTGGTGCGCTCGAATTTGCCCTTTGCCATGACTAATCCCTCGAATCCATTATTGAACGATCGATCAAGACTTCTTGATCACTTGCTCGGCGATGCTGTTCGGCGCCTCGGCGTAGTGATCGAATTCCATCGTGAACGTGGCGCGGCCCTGGCTCATCGAGCGCAGGCTGGTCGCGTAGCCGAACATCTCGCCCAGCGGCACCAGGCAATTGATCACCTTGCCGGACGGCGAATCGTCGGAACCCTGCAGCACGCCGCGCCGGCGGCTCAGGTCGCCCATGATGTCGCCCATGTAGTCCTCGGGCGTCACCACCTCGACCTTCATGATCGGCTCGAGCAGCACCGGGCTGCCGCGGCGCATGCCTTCCTTGAAGGCGATCGAGGCCGCCGACTTGAAGGCGTGCTCGTTCGAATCGACCTCGTGGTAGGAGCCGTAGTGCAGGGTGACCTTGACGTCCACCACCGGATACCCGGCCAGCACGCCCGACGCCAGGTTCTCGTTCAGCGACTTTTGCACGGCCGGGATGAACTCGCGCGGAATCGAGCCGCCCTTGACCGCGTCCACGAACTCATAGCCCTTGCCGCGCTCCATCGGCTCGACGTTGATGACGACGTGGCCGTACTGGCCCTTGCCGCCCGTCTGCTTGACGTGCTTGCCTTCGACGTCCATGGCCGCCTTGCGGATCGTCTCGCGGTAAGCGACCTGCGGCTTGCCGACGTTGGCCTCGACGCTGAACTCGCGCTTCATCCGGTCGACGATGATCTCGAGGTGCAACTCGCCCATTCCGGCGATGATGGTCTGCCCCGACTCCTCGTCGGTGCGCACGCGGAAGGACGGATCCTCCTGCGCCAGGCGCGACAGCGCCACGCCCATCTTCTCCTGGTCGGACTTGGTCTTGGGCTCGATCGCCATCGCGATCACCGGCTCGGGGAAGATCATCTTCTCGAGCGTGATCACGTTGTCCTGCGCGCACAGCGTGTCACCCGTGGTGACGTCCTTCAGGCCCACCGCCGCGGCGATGTCGCCCGCGCGCACTTCCTTGATCTCGTCGCGCTGGTTCGCATGCATCTGCAGCAGGCGGCCGATGCGCTCCTTGCGGCTCTTGATCGGATTGAAGACCGTGTCGCCGGAATTCAGCACGCCCGAGTAGACGCGGAAGAAGGTCAGCGTGCCCACATAGGGGTCGGTCGCGATCTTGAACGCGAGCGCAGAGAACGGCTCGCCGTCGCCGGCCTTGCGCGTCTCTTCCTTGTCGTCGTCGTTGATGCCCTTCACCGGCGGGCGGTCGCTCGGCGATGGCAGCAACTGCACGACCGCGTCGAGCATCGCCTGCACGCCCTTGTTCTTGAACGCGGAGCCGCAGAACACCGGGATCAGCTTGGTGGCGATGGTGCAGGCGCGGATGCCGGCCAGGATCTCCTGCTCCGACAACTCGCCGCTGTCCAGGTACTTGTTCATCAGGTCGTCGCTGCCCTCGGCAGCGGCCTCGACCATGTATTCGCGGGCCTTCCTGCAGTGCTCGAGGAGGTTCGCCGGGATGTCCCGGTACTCGAACTTCATGCCCTGGGACTCCATGTCCCACACGATCGCCTTCATCTTGAGCAGGTCGACCACGCCCTCGAAGTTGTCCTCGGCGCCGATCGGCACCTGCATCGGCACCGGGTTCGCGCCCAGGCGCGAGCGCAGCTGGCCGACGACCTTGTCGAAATCGGCGCCGGCGCGGTCCATCTTGTTGACGAACGCGAGGCGCGGCACGCCGTACTTGTTCGCCTGGCGCCAGACGGTTTCGGACTGCGGCTGCACGCCGCCGACGGCGCACAGCACGAAAACCGCGCCATCGAGCACGCGCAGCGAGCGCTCTACCTCGATGGTGAAGTCGACGTGGCCGGGCGTGTCGATGATGTTGAACCGATGCTCGTCGAAGGACATGTCCATGCCCTTCCAGAAGCAGGTCGTCGCGGCCGACGTGATCGTGATGCCGCGCTCCTGTTCCTGCTCCATCCAGTCCATGGTGGCCGCGCCCTCGTGCACCTCGCCAATCTTGTGATTGACGCCGGTGTAGAAAAGGATGCGCTCGGTCGTCGTCGTCTTGCCGGCATCGATGTGGGCCATGATGCCGAAGTTGCGATAACGCTCGATGGGTGTAGTACGTGCCACGGTCGTTCCCTGATCCACTCTTACCAGCGGTAGTGAGCGAAGGCCTTGTTGGCCTCCGCCATGCGGTGCGTCTCTTCGCGCTTCTTGACCGCGGCGCCACGGTTTTCCGAGGCCTCCAGCAGTTCGGCGGCGAGCTTGCGCGGCATCGAGTTCTCGCCGCGCTTGCGCGCGGCCTCGATCAGCCAGCGCATGGCCAGCGCGCTGCGGCGCGACGAACGCACCTCGACCGGCACCTGGTAGGTCGCGCCGCCGACACGGCGGGACTTGACCTCGACGGCCGGGGCGACGTTGTTGAGCGCCTTCTCGACCACGTCGACCGGTGCGGCATGCTTCTCGCCGATGTGGCCAAGGGCGCCGTAAACGATGCGCTCGGCGACCGACTTCTTGCCGCTCTTCATCACCATGTTGATGAAACGCGCGACCATCGCACTGTTGTGCTTGGGGTCGGCGAGGCCGACGCGGATTGGGGTGGAACCTTTGCGAGACATGTCTTACGCCCTGGGTCTGGCGAACTGGGTACGAAGGCTCAGGAAGCCTTCGGGCGCTTGGCGCCGTACTTCGAGCGACTCTGGCGACGCTTGGTCACGCCGGCCGCGTCGAGCGAGCCGCGCACGGTGTGGTAGCGCACGCCCGGCAGGTCCTTGACGCGGCCACCGCGGATCAGGACCACGGAGTGTTCCTGGAGGTTGTGGCCTTCGCCGCCGATGTAGCTGATCACCTCGAAGCCGTTGACCAACCGCACCTTCGCAACCTTGCGCAGGGCCGAGTTGGGCTTCTTCGGGGTGGTGGTGTAGACGCGCGTGCAGACGCCGCGACGCTGCGGCGAATTCTGCAGCGCAGGCGAAGCGCTCTTGTAGCTCTTCGGGCTGCGCGGCTTGCGGACCAGCTGATTGATCGTCGCCATTTGGTAGTCCTGAGAAACAAAAGACAGGCCGGCGTAAACGCCGGCCTGTCAGCTTTGAGACTTTAACAGGTCGCTCAAAACTCTGTCAATGAAATGCCCCGTTCCCGGAGCTCGAACACGAGGTCCTCCATGGACCTCTTTTCGATGTGTTTTCGAGGGCTATTGCCCGTCAGGTGTCGTCGCTTGCGGATTCCTCGGCGAGGGGTTCTGCAAAAGTCACGCCCGAACCGCCGAACGTGGACGCACCCGCATCCAACTCAGCGCCTGGGCGCCGCCGCTTGGCGTGGTAGGCCAAGCCCGTACCGGCCGGAATCAAGCGCCCAACAATAACGTTTTCCTTGAGCCCGCGCAAGGTATCGCGGGTGCCGCGAACGGCCGCCTCGGTCAGCACCCGGGTGGTCTCCTGGAACGACGCGGCCGAGATGAAGGACTCGGTGGCCAGCGAGGCCTTGGTGATGCCCAGCAGGACCGGCTCGTGCGTTGCCGGCCGCTCGCTGCGGGCCAGGGCACGATTGTTTTCCTCGATCATCCGCAGGCGATCGGCCTGCTCGCCGCGCAGGAAGCGGGTGTCCCCGGCATCGCTGATCTCGACCTTGCGCAGCATCTGGCGAATGATCACCTCGATGTGCTTGTCGTTGATCTTCACGCCCTGCAGGCGGTAGACGTCCTGGATTTCCTTGACCAGGTACGCGGCCAGGGGCTCGACGCCGAGCAGGCGCAGGATGTCCTGCGGGTTCGGCTCCCCGTCGACCACGGTCTCGCCCTTCTCCACGTGCTCGCCCTCGAAGACGATGACGTGGCGCCACTTCGGGATCAGTTCCTCGTGCTGGTCGTTGTCCTTGTCGGTGATCAGCAGGCGCTGCTTGCCCTTGGTGTCCTTGCCGAAGCTGACGATGCCGGTGCGCTCGGCCAGGATCGCCGGCTCCTTGGGCTTGCGCGCCTCGAACAGGTCGGCGACGCGCGGCAGGCCGCCGGTGATGTCGCGGGTCTTGGAGGTCTCCTGCGGGATTCGCGCGACCACGTCGCCGACGCCCACCGCCGCGCCGTCCTGCAGGGACACGATCGCCCCCGCCGGAAGGAAATAGGCCGCGGGGATGTCGGTACCCGGCAACTTGAGGTCCTTGCCCTTCTTGTCCTCGATGCGGACGGTCGGGCGCAGGTCCTTGGCCGCCGTGCCGCGGCGCTTCGGGTCGGTCACCACCGCCGATTGCAGGCCGGTGAGTTCGTCGACCTGTTCCTGCACGGTCACGCCGTCGATGAAGTCGTTGAAGCGGATGACGCCCGCCACTTCCGACACGATCGGGTGGGTGTGCGGATCCCAGTTCGCGACCACCTGGCCGGACTTCACCGCCGCCCCGTCCTTGACCGAGATCGTGGCGCCGTAGGGCACCTTGTAGCGCTCGCGCTCGCGGCCATGGACGTCCATGACCGACACCTCGCCCGAACGCGACACCGCCACCAGGTGGCCGGCGCTGTGGTGCACGGTCTTGATGTTGTTGAACTTGAGGTTGCCGGTGGTCTTGACCTTGACGTTGTCCACCGCGGCGGCGCGCGAAGCCGCGCCACCGATGTGGAAGGTACGCATGGTCAGCTGGGTGCCCGGCTCGCCGATCGACTGCGCGGCGATAACGCCCACCGCCTCGCCGATGTTGACGGCGTGGCCACGGGCCAGGTCGCGGCCATAGCAGCCGCTGCAGACGCCGAAGCGCGACTCGCAGGTGATGGTCGAGCGGACCTTGATGGTCTGCACGCCGCGCACCTCGAGCTCCTCGACCATGGCCTCGTCGAGCAGGGTGTTGCGCGGAATCAGCGGGGTGTCCACGTCGCCCGGGGCGTACACGTCCTCGGCCACGATGCGGCCCAGCACGCGGTCGCGCAGCGACTCGACCACGTCGCCGCCCTCGACGATCGCCGTCATGGTCAGGCCGGCCTGGGTCCCGCAATCGACCTCGGTGATCACCACGTCCTGCGCGACATCGACCAGGCGGCGGGTCAGGTAGCCGGAGTTGGCGGTCTTGAGCGCCGTGTCGGCCAGACCCTTGCGCGCGCCGTGGGTCGAGTTGAAGTACTGCTGGACGTCGAGGCCTTCGCGGAAGTTGGCCTTGATCGGCGTCTCGATGATCGAGCCGTCCGGCTTGGCCATCAGGCCGCGCATTCCGGCCAGCTGGCGGATCTGCGCCGCGCTGCCGCGCGCGCCGGAGTCGGCCATGATGAACAGCGAGTTCATCGAGCGCTGCTCGACCGTCTCGCCCTTCGCGTTCGCGACCTTCTCGAAGCCGATGCCCTTCATCATCGCCGCGGCGATCTGCTCGTTGGTGCGGGACCAGATGTCCACAACCTTGTTGTAGCGCTCGCCCGCGGTCACGAGGCCCGAGGAGAACTGCTCCTGGATCTCGCCGACTTCCTTCTCGGCGTGCTCGAGGATCTCCTTCTTCTCGCCCGGGATCGTGAGGTCGTTGATGCCGATCGACACGCCGGCACGGGTGGCATAGCGGAAACCCGTGTACATCAGCTGGTCGGCGAACACCACGGTCTGCTTGAGGCCGAGGCGGCGATAGCAGGCGTTGATCAGTCCGGAAATCGCCTTCTTTGTCAGCACCTGGTTGATCAGCGCAAAGGGCAGGCCCTCGGGCAGGATCTCCGCCAGCAGCGCGCGGCCGACGGTGGTCTCGATCAGCGAGACCTTCGACTTCCTCGACTTGTCCTCGGCGACCTCGAACTCGCGGATGCGGACCTTCACCTTGGCGTGCAGCGACGCGACGCGATTCTCGTACGCGCGATGCACCTCGGCCAGGTTCGTGAAGACCATGCCCTCGCCGCTGGCGTTCACCAGGTCGCGGGTCATGTAGTAGAGCCCGAGCACAACGTCCTGGGTCGGCACGATGATCGGATCGCCGTTGGCCGGGGACAGGATGTTGTTCGAACTCATCATCAGCGCGCGCGCTTCAAGCTGGGCTTCGAGCGAAAGCGGCACGTGCACCGCCATCTGGTCGCCATCGAAGTCGGCGTTGAATGCGGTGCAGACCAGCGGATGCAACTGGATCGCCTTGCCTTCGATCAGCACCGGCTCGAAGGCCTGGATGCCGAGTCGATGCAGGGTCGGCGCGCGGTTGAGCAGCACGGGGTGTTCGCGGATCACTTCCTCGAGGATGTCCCACACCTCGGCGCTCTCGCGCTCGACCAGCTTCTTGGCCGCCTTGATCGTGGTCGCGAGTCCGCGGCGCTGCAGCTTGGAGAAGATGAAGGGCTTGAAGAGCTCCAGCGCCATCTTCTTCGGCAGGCCGCACTCGTGCAGCTTGAGCGTCGGGCCGACCACGATGACCGAGCGACCGGAGTAATCGACGCGCTTGCCCAGCAGGTTCTGGCGGAAGCGGCCCTGCTTGCCCTTGATCATGTCGGCCAGCGACTTCAGCGGGCGCTTGTTGGTGCCGGTGATGGCGCGGCCGCGACGGCCGTTGTCCATCAGCGCGTCGACCGCTTCCTGCAGCATGCGCTTCTCGTTGCGCACGATGATGTCGGGCGCGTTGAGCTCGAGCAGGCGCTTGAGGCGGTTGTTGCGGTTGATGACGCGCCGGTACAGGTCGTTGAGGTCGGAGGTCGCGAAGCGGCCGCCATCGAGCGGGACCAGCGGCCGCAGGTCGGGCGGCAGCACCGGCAGGACGGTCAGGACCATCCACTCCGGCCGGTTTCCCGACTCCAGGAACGCCTCCATCAGCTTGATGCGCTTGGACAGGCGCTTGAGCTTGGTCTCGGACGAAGTCGCGCCCATCTCCTCGCGCAGGCGGATCATCTCCTGCTGCAGGTCGATGGTGCGGAGCAGTTCGTGCACGGCCTCGGCGCCCATGCGCGCGTCGAATTCGTCGCCATGCTCCTCGACCGCCTGCAGGTACTGCTCCTCGTTGAGGAGCTGGGCGCGGTCGAGCGTGGTCAGGCCCGGGTCGATGACCACGTAGGCCTCGAAATAGAGGATCCGCTCGATGTCGCGCAGGGTCATGTCGAGCATCAGGCCGATGCGCGAGGGCAGCGACTTCAGGAACCAGATGTGCGCGACCGGGCTGGCCAGTTCGATGTGGCCCATGCGCTCGCGCCGCACCTTGGTCAGCGTGACCTCGGTGCCGCACTTCTCGCACACCACGCCGCGGTGCTTCATGCGCTTGTACTTGCCGCACAGGCACTCGTAGTCCTTGATCGGCCCGAAGATCGCGGCGCAGAACAGGCCGTCGCGCTCGGGCTTGAACGTCCGGTAGTTGATCGTCTCCGGCTTCTTGACCTCGCCGTAGGACCAGGAACGGATCAGGTCCGGGGAGGCAAGCGCGATCTTGATCGAATCGAAATCAAGGGTCTGGCGCTGCTGGTTGAACAGGTTGAGCAGGTCTCTCATGGTCTTTTCTCCGGGTCCGTGGCGATCAGGTGTTTTCCAGCTCGATGTTGATCGCCAGCGAACGGATTTCCTTCACCAGCACGTTGAACGACTCGGGCATGCCCGCAGCCATTTCGTGATTTCCGTCGACGATGTTCTTGTACATCTGGTTGCGGCCGCCGACGTCGTCGGACTTGACCGTCAACATTTCCTGCAGGGTGTACGCCGCCCCGTAGGCCTCCAGCGCCCAGACTTCCATCTCGCCGAAGCGCTGGCCGCCGAACTGCGCCTTGCCGCCCAGCGGCTGCTGGGTGACGAGCGAGTACGGCCCGGTCGAGCGCGCATGCATCTTGTCGTCGACCAGGTGGTTGAGCTTGAGCATGTACATGTAGCCGACGGTCACCGGGCGATCGAATTCCTCGCCGGTGCGGCCGTCGTACAGCGTGGTCTGGCCCGACTCGGGAAGGTCGGCGAGCTTGAGCATCGCCTTGATCTCGGACTCGTGCGCGCCGTCGAAGACCGGCGTCGCCATCGGCACGCCCTTGGTCAGGTTCCTGGCCAGCGTGGCCAGTTCATCGTCCTTGAAGGCCTTGAGGTCGACGCGGTGGCTGCCGGTGCCGTTGTAGATCTCGTCGATGAACTTGCGCAGCTCGGCGATCGGCCGCGCCGCGTCGATCATGCGCTGGATCTTCTCGCCCAGGCCCTTCGCGGCCCACCCGAGGTGGGTCTCGAGGATCTGGCCGATGTTCATGCGCGAGGGCACGCCCAGCGGGTTCAGCACGATGTCGACCGGGCGGCCATCGGCCATGAAGGGCATGTCCTCGACCGGGACGATCGAGGAGATCACGCCCTTGTTGCCGTGGCGGCCGGCCATCTTGTCGCCCGGCTGGATGCGACGCTTGACCGCCAGGTACACCTTGACCATCTTGAGCACGCCCGGGGCGAGGTCGTCGCCCGCCGTGATCTTGGCCCGCTTCTCGGCGAAGCGCTTGTCGAAGGCTTCCTTGTGCGCCTTGATCTGTTCCTGCGCCTTTTCCAGCAGGTCGGACGCGTCCTCGTCCTTCATGCGGATCGAGAACACCTCGTCGATGCGCAGCGTATCGAGGTAACCGGCCTCGAGCTCGCCCTTCTTGAGCCCGTGCGGGCCGCTGATCGCGACCTTGCCGGCCAACATGCCGCGCAGGCGCTGGAAGATCGCGCCCTCGAGGATGCGCAACTGGTCGTCGAGGTCCTTGCGCACGCGCTTGACCTCGTCCTGCTCGATGCGCAGGGCGCGCTTGTCCTTCTCGATGCCGTCGCGGGTGAAGACCTGCACGTCGATGACGGTGCCGTCCATGCCCGGCGGCACGCGCAACGACGAGTCCTTCACGTCGGAGGCCTTCTCGCCGAAGATCGCGCGCAGCAGCTTCTCTTCCGGGGTCAGCTGGCTCTCGCCCTTGGGCGTGACCTTGCCGACCAGGATGTCGCCGGCCTTGACCTCGGCACCGATGTAGACCACGCCCGACTCGTCGAGGCGCGACAGCGCCTGCTCGCCCACGTTGGGGATGTCGGCGGTGATCTCCTCGGGCCCGAGCTTGGTGTCGCGGGCGACGCAGGTCAGCTCCTCGATGTGGATCGTGGTGTAGCGATCCTGCTCGACCACGCGCTCGGAGATGAGGATCGAGTCCTCGAAGTTGTAGCCGTTCCAGGGCATGAACGCGACCAGCATGTTCTGGCCCAGCGCGAGGTCGCCGAGGTCGGTAGACGGCCCGTCGGCGAGCACGTCGCCGATCGCCACGCGGTCGCCGACCTTCACCAGCGGCTTCTGGTTGATGCAGGTGTTCTGGTTCGAGCGCGTGTACTTGATCAGCGAGTAGATGTCGACGCCAGCGTCGTTCTCGCCGATCTCCTTCTCGTGGGCGCGCACCACGATGCGGCCGGCATCGACCTGGTCGATCACGCCGCCGCGACGCGCGACGACGGTCACGCCCGAGTCGCGCGCGACCGCGCGCTCGATGCCGGTGCCGACCATCGGGGTCTCGGAGCGCAGCGTCGGCACCGCCTGGCGCTGCATGTTGGCGCCCATCAGCGCGCGATTGGCGTCGTCGTGCTCGAGGAAGGGCACCAGCGCGGCGGCGACCGACACGGTCTGCATCGGCGACACGTCCATGTAGTGGATCTCGTGCGGCGCGCGCAGCTCCGATTCGCCCTTGTAGCGGCAGGAGACGAAATCCTCGGTGAAGCTGCCGTCCCTGGTCATCGGCGAGTTGGCCTGGGCGATGATGAACTCGCCCTCCTCGATCGCCGAGAGGAAGTCGACCTTGTCGGTGACCTTGCCGTTGGTGACCTTGCGGTACGGGGTCTCGAGGAAGCCGAACTCGTTGGTGCGGGCATACACCGCCAGCGAGTTGATCAGGCCGATGTTCGGGCCTTCGGGGGTCTCGATGGTGCAGACGCGGCCGTAGTGCGTCGGGTGCACGTCTCGCACCTCGAAGCCCGCGCGCTCGCGGGTCAGGCCGCCCGGGCCCAGCGCCGACACGCGGCGCTTGTGGGTCACCTCGGACAGCGGGTTGTTCTGGTCCATGAACTGGCTGAGCTGCGAGGAGCCGAAGAACTCCTTGATCGCGGCGGCCACCGGCTTGGCGTTGATCAGCTCCTGCGGCGTCAGGCCCTCGGACTCGGCCAGCGACAAACGCTCCTTGACCGCGCGCTCGACCCGGACCAGGCCGACGCGGAACACGTTCTCGGCCATTTCGCCGACCGAACGCACGCGGCGGTTGCCCAGGTGGTCGATGTCGTCGACCGTGCCCTTGCCGTTGCGGATGTCGATCAGGACCCTGAGGACGTCGAGGATGTCCTCGTTGTTGAGCACGCCGCTGCCGGTCGATTCCTTGCGGCCGACGCGACGGTTGAACTTCATCCGGCCGACGGCCGAGAGATCGTAGCGGTCGAGGGTGAAGAACAGGTTCTGGAACAGGTTCTGGGCCGCGTCCTTGGTCGGCGGCTCGCCCGGGCGCATCATGCGGTAGATCTCGACCAGCGCCTCGAGCGCGGTCCGGGTCGGGTCGATGCGCAGCGTGTTGGAGATGTACGGGCCGCGGTCGAGGTCGTTGACGAACAAGGTACCCAGGGCCTCGATACCGGCCTTGCGGAACGCGACCAGGTGGCCCTCGTTGATCTCCTCGTTGCCGTGCGCCAGCAACTCGCCGGTCTTGGTGTCGACCACGTCGTGGGCGAGGATGCGGCCGAGCAGATATTCGTCCGGCACTTCCAGGCGCCGCACGCCGGCCTTCTCCAGGTCACGCACGTGGCGCGACGTGATGCGCTTGCCGGCCTCGACGATCAGCTTGTCGCCGACCGCGATGTCGAACGCGGCGGTCTCGCCGCGCAAGCGGTCCGGCACCAGCAGCAGCTCGGCGCCGCCCTTCTTGTGCAGGGTGAACTCGTTGATCTCGAAGAAGGTGCGCAGGATCTGCTCGTTGTTGAAGCCGAGCGCGCGCAGCAGGATCGTGACCGGCAGCTTGCGCCGCCGGTCGATGCGGGTGAAGACCGCGTCCTTGGGATCGAACTCGAAGTCGAGCCAGGAACCGCGATAGGGAATGATGCGCGCCGAGTACAGCAACTTGCCCGAGCTGTGGGTCTTGCCGCGGTCGTGGTCGAAGAACACGCCCGGCGAGCGGTGCAGCTGCGAGACGATCACGCGCTCGGTGCCGTTGATGATGAAGGTGCCGGTCTCGGTCATGAGCGGGAGTTCGCCCATGTAGACCTCCTGCTCCTTCACGTACTTGATCGCCTTGTTGCTGCTCTCGCGGTCGTAGATGACCAGGCGCACGAGCACGCGCAGGGGCGCGCCGTAGGAGAGGCCGCGCGAGCGGCACTCCTTCTCGTCGAAGGGCGGATCGCCGAGGCGGTAGTTGACGTACTCCAGCGCGGCGTTGCCCGAGTAGCTGGAGATCGGGAACACCGACTTCAGCGACGCGTGCAGGCCGCGGTCGTCGCGCTTGTCGGGATCGGCCGCCGCCTGCAGGAACTCCTTGTAGGAGTCGGTCTGGATCGCCAGCAGGTAGGGGACATCGAGGATCGACGGGCGCTTGCCGAATTCCTTGCGGATGCGCTTCTTTTCGGTGAAGGAATAGGTCGTCATCGTCATCACACCTTGGGCCGGGCAGGCCGCACGTCAGGCAAATCGCCAATCGCAAGCCAGGTTCCCGCGTGGCGGCGCGGGCTGGTACACGGGCTTGCGATTCGCGACTCGTGGTACCTCGGTTTCCCGGCCCGCTGTTGCGTGCCGGGGCATTGGTTCAAACAACGAAAGGCCGGGGGCTTTCGCCCCCAGCCTCGCGTACGCCCGATCTTGGAATCGAGCGCAAGGACGGCGCTTACTTGACCTCGACGGTCGCGCCGGCCGCTTCCAGCTCCTTCTTGAACTTCGCCGAATCGTCCTTGCTCGCGGCTTCCTTCACCGTGGCAGGGGCCGACTCGACCAGGTCCTTGGCCTCCTTGAGGCCCAGACCCGTGATCGCGCGTACCGCCTTGATCACTTCGACCTTCTTCTCGCCGGCGGCCTTGAGGACCACCGTGAACTCGGTCTTCTCCTCGGCGGCCGGCGCGGCTGCGCCAACCGGGGCGGCCGCAACGGCCACCGGGGCCGCCGCGGAGACGCCGAACTTCTCTTCCATCATCTTGACCAGGTCGGTGATGTCGATGAGCGACATCTTCGCGATTGCGTCAAGGATCTCTTCCTTCGAAACGGCCATTGTCATTACCTCTTCAGAGTCGTGGATATGCCGAAGCCAAACCGGCGATCGAACGGGACTCAGCCCTGTGCCTGTTTCTGGTCGCGCACCGCGGCCACCGCTCGGGCGACCATGGAAGCCGGCTCGATCAGCGTGCGGACGAACTTCTCGATCGGTGCCTTCATCACACCGAGGAGCATCGACAGCGCCTGCTCGCGAGTCGGCAGCGCGGCCAGACGGTCGACGTGGGAAGCCGGATACATCTGGCCCCCGATCGCGACCAACTTGGCCTTGAGCTTGTCATTCGCCTTGGCAAAATCCTTGATCAGACGACCGGCAGCACCGGGGTCTTCCTGCGAGAACGCGTAGAGCATCGGGCCCGAGAGCGAATCCTTCACGCACTCGAACTCGGTGCCCGCCACCGCGCGGCTCACCAGGGTGTTCTTGGCCACCCGGAGGTAGACCTTGCCCTGGCGGGCCTTCACTCGCAGGTCGGTCAGCTGGCTGACCGACAACCCGGCGTACTCGGCAGCGACCAGGGAATGCGCCTTGGCGGCCACATTCGCCAGTTCGGCAACGACCTCTTTCTTTTGGTCCAGATTGAGTGCCATTGCGTGCCTCCGAACTCAGCTGTCCATTCGCGGCGATCCCGCCGCTAGTGGTACGAATCTGTCGGGCCCTGCCTCCTGGCGGGGACCGCCGGCCCGTGCTGGCACCGGTGGTGTTGGCCGTTTCAATGAACTTGAAAGGGCAGCACCATCTACGCAGGCCCACATCCTGTGCATTAAGGCCCTGGCGCTACCGCGTCGACGTCGTCCCTTGCCATGACGCATCCATGCCCGTCTTGCGGTTCGCGCCGCAGCCACCTGCGGTCTTTGACTGCGCCCCGCGGCCTTGCGACCGCGGGGGCCCTCAAAATTTGTATTGCTCCGCGCGCAATGGCGCGGCAAATCGAAATGGGCCCCGGATCAACGCACATCCCTGTGCTGTCCGGGGCTCGGCCATCCTGGCCTCGGACGCGCTCCGAAACAGGTTCAGAGCACGCTTCGCAATCACTTCAACGCCAATGAAGCCTGGTCGACGGTCACGCCGACCCCCATCGTGCTGGACAGCGAGATCTTCTGCAGGAACTGGCCCTTCGCCGTCGACGGCTTGGCGCGGACCAGATCGTGCAGCAGCGCGTCGAGGTTCTGCTTGAGCGCGTCGATCTCGAAGCTGGCCTTGCCGATCGAGCAGTGCACGATGCCGGCCTTGTCGTTGCGGTAGCGGACCTGGCCCGCCTTCGCGTTGCGGATCGCGCCGACCACGTCGGGCGTCACGGTGCCGACCTTGGGGTTCGGCATCAGGCCGCGCGGGCCCAGCAACTGGCCCAGCTTGCCGACCACGCGCATCGCGTCCGGTGACGCGATGACCACGTCGTAGTTGAGGTCGCCGCCCTGCATTTTCTCGGCCAGTTCCTCCATGCCGACGATGTCGGCGCCGGCGGCCTTGGCCGCCTCCGCCTTCTCGCCGGCCGGGCAGAACACGGCCACCCGCACCGACTTGCCGGTGCCGGCCGGGAGCACGGTCGAGCCGCGCACCACCTGGTCGGACTTCTTGGCATCGATGCCGAGGCGCACGGCCACGTCGACCGACTCCACGAACTTCGCCTTGGCGTTGTCCTTGACCAGCTTGAGGGCCTCGTCGATGGCGTACTGCTTGCCTTCGGTGACGGCCTTGGTCGCCGCCGCGTAACGCTTTCCGAGCTTTGCCATGATCAGGTCTCCGTCACCAGGCCCATGCTGCGCGCGCTGCCGGCGATGGTGCGCACGGCCGCGTCCAGGCTGGCCGCGGTCAGGTCGGGCATCTTCTGCTTGGCGATGTCCTCGAGCTGCTTGCGGCTGACCTTGCCGACCTTCTCGGTGTTCGGGCGCTTGGAGCCCGACTCGATGCCAACCGCCTTCTTGAGGAGGATGGTGGCCGGCGGCGTCTTGGTGATGAAGGTGAAGCTGCGATCGGAATAGACCGTGATGACGGTCGGGATCGGCAGGCCCGGCTCGAGCTTCTGCGTGGCCGCATTGAAGGCCTTGCAGAACTCCATGATGTTGAGGCCACGCTGGCCCAGCGCCGGACCGACCGGCGGGCTGGGGTTGGCCTGGCCGGCCTTGACCTGCAGCTTGACGTAACCAGTGACTTTCTTTGCCATTTCAGGCTCTCCTCGGGTTCAAGCGACTGCACGCCCTCGCGGGCTGCGGGTCTCCCCGCTCGATGACGACGACGCTCAGGCCTTCTCGACCTGGGCGAACTCCAGCTCGACCGGAGTCGAGCGACCGAAAATCAGCACCGCCACTCGCAGGCGGTTCTTCTCGTAATTGACTTCCTCGACCGTGCCGTTGAAGTCGTTGAAGGGGCCCTCGATCACGCGCACCAGCTCGCCCGGCTCGAACAGCACCTTGGGCCGCGGCTTGTCGACGCCTTCCTGCACGCGCTGCAGGATCACGTCGGCCTCGCTGTCCTTGATCGGCAGCGGGCGATCCGCCGTGCCGCCGATGAAGCCCATGACCTTGGGTGTTTCCTTGATCAGGTGCCAGGACTCGTCGTCGATGCGCGTGGTCTTGCCGTCCTCGTGGGTCTCGATCTGGACCAGCACGTAGCCCGGGAAGAACTTGCGCTCGCTCTTGCGCTTCTGCCCGCCGCGCATCTCCACCACTTCCTCGGTCGGCACCAGCACCTCGCCGAACTTGTCCTGCATCCCGGCGCGCAACGCGCGGTCCTTGAGCGAACGCGAGACCTGGTGCTCGAATCCCGAGTAGGCGTGGACCACATACCAGCGCAAAGCCATCTGGACGCTCCTTATCCCTTGGCCTTCAGCAGCCAATCGAGGATGACCTTGCCCAGCGCCATGTCGATCAGCCAGAGGATGATGCTCAGGATCACCACCACGACCAGGATCACCAGCGTGGTCTGGACGGTCTCCTGGCGCGTGGGCCACACCACCTTGCGCAGTTCGAAGTGCGACTCGGAGATGTACTCGCGCGCGGCGCGGCCCTGCACGGTGAACGCCGCCAGCGCCAGCGCGATCGCGACCGCGGCCAGCAAACCGAGGACGCGCACGGCCGTCGGCGCATCGGAGAACCAGTAGTAGGCGAAAACACCGCCCACCAGGACCAGTAGCGCGAGCGCCAGCTTCGCCGTGTTGGCGAGCGGGCTGCTGTTCTGTTCGACCTTGGCGTTCATCTCGATTCGTGTTCCATGCGGCGGCTGCGATCGCTAGTCGCGTGCACTCGCCGGGAGTGGCACGCCAGGAGGGACTCGAACCCCCAACCTGCGGTTTTGGAGACCGCTGCTCTGCCAATTGAGCTACTGGCGTGCGGATTTCCTCTAAACGGCTGCGGCGGACCGTTGCCGGCCCGCCATATCCGATCCTGCGTGCCGCCGGCGTCGCCGCCGGCGGCCGCGCCTCGCGGCGCGCTTACTCGATGACCTTGGCGACCACGCCGGCGCCGACCGTGCGGCCGCCCTCGCGGATCGCGAACCGCAGGCCGTCTTCCATCGCGATCGGCGCGATCAGCGTCACCACCATCTTGATGTTGTCGCCGGGCATCACCATCTCCACGCCCTCCGGCAGCTCGCAGGCCCCGGTCACGTCGGTGGTGCGGAAGTAGAACTGCGGCCGGTAACCCTTGAAGAACGGCGTGTGGCGGCCGCCCTCCTCCTTCGACAGCACGTACACCTCGGCCTCGAACTTCGTGTGCGGCGTGATCGAGCCCGGCTTGCACAGCACCTGGCCGCGCTCCACGTCCTCGCGCTTGGTCCCGCGCAGCAGCACGCCCACGTTGTCGCCCGCACGGCCCTCGTCAAGCAGCTTGCGGAACATCTCCACCCCGGTGCACGTCGTCTTCACCGTCGGCTTGATGCCCACGATCTCGATCTCGTCGCCCACCTTCACGATCCCGCGCTCCACGCGGCCCGTCACCACCGTGCCGCGCCCGGAAATCGAGAACACGTCCTCGACCGGCAGCAGGAACGGCTTGTCCAGCACCCGCACCGGCTCCGGAATGTACGAGTCCAGCGCGTCCACCAGCTTGATGATCGCCGGTACCCCCAGCTCGCCCTGGTCGCCTTCCAGCGCCTTGAGCGCCGATCCCTTGATGATCGGGGTCTTGTCGCCGGGGAACTCGTACTTCGTCAGCAGGTCACGCACTTCCATGTCGACCAGCTCGAGCAGCTCCGCGTCGTCGACCATGTCGCACTTGTTCAGGAACACCACCACGTACGGCACGCCCACCTGACGCGCCAGCAGGATGTGCTCGCGCGTCTGCGGCATCGGGCCATCGGCCGCCGACACCACCAGGATCGCCCCGTCCATCTGCGCCGCGCCCGTGATCATGTTCTTCACGTAGTCCGCGTGCCCCGGGCAGTCCACGTGCGCGTAGTGGCGCTGCGGGCTCTCGTACTCCACGTGCGCCGTCGCGATCGTGATCCCGCGCGCCTTCTCCTCCGGCGCCGCGTCGATCTGGTCGTAGGCCTTGAACTCGCCCCCGAACCGCTCCGCGCCCACCTTCGTCAGCGCCGCCGTCAGCGTCGTCTTGCCGTGGTCGACGTGACCGATCGTGCCCACGTTCACGTGCGGCTTGGTGCGCTCGAATTTGCCCTTTGCCATGACTGGACCCTTCGACGGTATCGTGTGGTTGGTTGTCGGACGCCGCGGCGGCGCCGGTTGCGGGTGGTGCTCACGACTGGAATCGAACCAGCGACCTCTTCCTTACCAAGGAAGTGCTCTACCGACTGAGCTACGTGAGCGGTGAATCAGCGCCGGTCGCGGAAGCCATCCAATGGAGCGGGAGACGGGAATCGAACCCGCACCATCAGCTTGGAAGGCTGAGGTTCTACCGTTGAACTACTCCCGCACCGTGCGGAACGCTTCCGCGCTTCGAACCGGACTTCGGCTCCCTCGGTCGCTGCGCAGCGGTATCGAGGAACCCGGGCCCGGGTATGGCATCTGCAACTGCCCGGCATCGGGACTTGCGGTCGGCCACGACCGCGGTCACCACGACGCCTGGACGCAATCAATCTGGTGGAGGGAGGTGGATTCGAACCACCGAAGGCGTAAGCCAGCAGATTTACAGTCTGCCCCCGTTGGCCGCTTGGGTATCCCTCCTCAACGGAGCCGGCTATTCTGGCGATAACTTTCCCTAGCGTCAACGGGACTTAGACGTTGAAGCGGAAGTGGAGGACATCCCCCTCCTGCACCAGGTACTCCTTGCCTTCCAGCCGCAGCCGGCCGGCGTCGCGGGCCCCGGCTTCGCCGCGGTATTTCACGAAGTCCTCATAGGACATGGTTTCGGCGCGGATGAAGCCGCGTTCGAAGTCCGTGTGGATGACTCCCGCCGCCTGCGGCGCCGTCGCCCCCGACTTGACCGTCCAGGCCCGCACTTCCTTCTCGCCGGCGGTGAAATAGGTCTGCAGCCCCAACAACTTGTAGGCGCCCCGGATCAGGCGGTTCAGGCCCGGCTCCGCCAGCCCCATGTCGGCCAGGAACGCGCCCTTGTCGGCCTCGTCGAGCTGCGCCAGCTCCTCTTCGATCGCCGCGCAGATCGGCACCACTTCGGCACCCTCGGCTCGGGCGCGCTCGCGCACCCGCTCCAGGTGGGGGTTGTCGTTGAAGCCGTCCTCGCGCACGTTGGCGACATACAGGACCGGCTTGAGCGTCAGGAGAAAAAGCTCGCGCAACAAGGACTTGTCGTCAACACTCAGGTCCAGGGACCGGGCGGGACGCCCCTCGTTCAGCTGCGCCCTGACCCGGACCAGCACGTCGCGCCGGGCAGCGGCGTCCTTGTCGCCGGCCTTGGCCGCCCTCTCGTAGCGATTCAGGGCCTTCTCGACCGTTTCCAGGTCCGCAAGGGCCAGCTCCGTGTCGATGGTCTCGATGTCGGATATCGGGTCGATACGGCCGGATACGTGCACGATATCGGCATGTTCGAAGCATCTGACGACGTGTGTTATTGCGTCGACCTCGCGGATATGGGCCAGGAACTTGTTGCCCAGGCCCTCGCCCTTGGCCGCCCCGGCCACCAGTCCCGCGATGTCCACGAACTCGATGGTGGTCGGCAGGATCCGCTGCGGCTTGACGATCGCCGCGAGCGCATCGAGGCGCGGATCCGGCACCCCGACCACGCCCACGTTGGGGTCGATGGTGCAGAACGGGAAGTTGGCGGCCGGTATCCCGGCCTTGGTCAAGGCATTGAATAGCGTGGATTTGCCCACGTTGGGCAGGCCCACGATGCCGCATTTGATGCCCATGGAAGGTCCAATGTCCGGAATCGGGATTCGGCAACGGTCCAGGTGCTGGCACCTGCCCCGCTCCCGGATCGCTACTCGCCTGCCCGCTCGGGGCTGGTATGCAGCTGTTGCATCGCGCCGTTCAGATCGCCGGCCAATACCCTCGGCATCACGGCCAAGGCTTCGATCACGGCACCCCGGATCGCTGCATCGTCCGCCTTGCCCGGTCGGCCCAGCACCCAGGGCGTGACCCGGTCCCTGTGGCCCGGATGTCCGATCCCCAGGCGCAAACGGTGGAACTTGCCGTGACCCAGTTGCTCGATGATGTCGCGCAGGCCGTTCTGGCCACCGTGCCCGCCGTCGAACTTGAGCCGGGCCGTGCCGGGCGGCAGGTCCAGGTCATCGTGCGCCACCAGCATCTGGTCGGGCTCGATCTTGTAGTACGACAGCGCGCCCATGACCGCCAGGCCACTGCGGTTCATGTAGGTCGTGGGGCGCAGCAACCAGAGGATCTCGCCAGCCACGCGCGCCTTGGCCACCTCGGCGTGCAGCTTGCGGTCCAGCGCAAAAGGCACGCCCAGGTCGGCGGCCAAGGCATCGACGAACCAGAACCCGGCATTGTGCCGGGTTCCAGCATGCTCGGGACCGGGATTGCCCAGCCCGACGACGAGGCGTAGCGCGGCCATGCGGGCCAGGCGCCACTGCCGGCGTCCCCGTGGCCGCGACCTGTGGTCGCGGCCCGCGGTCGCGCCTGCAGCCGGCGATTACTTCTTCTTCTCGTCCTTGGCCGGTGCAGCAGTCTTGGCCGGCGCGGCTGCCTTGGCTGGCGCACCCGCGGCAGCGGCCGGGGCCGCGGCACCCGCCACCGCCTCGGCGTCGGCGGCCGGCGCTTCCTCGACCTCTTCCTTGATCTCCTTGGCGATCGCAACCGCCACGTCGTGCTCCTTGCCGAGCTTGAGTTCGGGGATCGTCACGCCCGCGGGCAGAACCAGGTCCGACAGGTGGACGATGCCGCCGACCTCGAGGTTCCCGAGATCGACCTCGAGGAACTCCGGCAGGTCCCTGGGCAGGCACGAGATCTCGACGTCATTGAGCTCGTGGGTGACGACCACGCCCGAGGTCTTGCCGGCGGCCGACTTCTCCTGGTTGAGGAAGTGCAGCGGCACGCGGATGCGGATCGCCTCGTTCTCGCTCACGCGCTGGAAGTCGATGTGCAGCAGCTGCGGCTTGAACGGATGGCGCTGCAGGTCACGCAACAGCACCTTCTGGGTCGTGCCGTCGAGGTTGAGGTCGAGGATCGCCGAATAGAACCACTCGTGGTGCGAGGCCAGGTAGGTGGCGTTGTGCTCGAGCTCGATGCTCACCGGGTCCTGCTTCGCGCCATAGACGATCGCCGGCATCTTGCCGGAACGACGCAG
Organism: Lysobacterales bacterium; assembly: GCA_017997455.1. Taxonomy (GTDB): domain Bacteria; phylum Pseudomonadota; class Gammaproteobacteria; order Xanthomonadales; family Ahniellaceae; genus JAGOEZ01. Next base: position 34,400 of record JAGOEZ010000004.1, read on the forward strand.
GCGGCGGCTCGCACCTTTGCCTTCGTCCTTCCGCAGGGCGGCGGGAATTTCGTGACGGGTTGCCATGTTCGTTTGCCTTCTTGCTCCAATGGCCGCCTCGCGGCGGATACGGCGTCCCCGCGACCAGGGGCGCCTCGTGTTCCCGGGAACCGGGAATGGGGAATCGGGGACGTCCGGCCATGCCGACGATCCCCGCTTCCCGATTCCCGCTCACCGCATGCCTCTAGTCCACGTACAGCGAACTCACCGATTCGCCGAAGGCGATGCGGCGCATCGTCTCGGCCAGCAGTTCCGCCACGCTGAGCTGGCGGATCCTGCTGCATCCCCGCGCCGCATCCGTCAGCGGGATGGTGTCGGTCACCACCAGTTCGTCGAGCTGCGAGCCGTTGAGGTTCTGGATCGCCGGTCCCGACAGCACCGGATGCGTGCAATACGCCACCACCCGCCTGGCGCCATGGTTCTTCAGCGCGGCCGCCGCGGCGCACAAGGTGCCGGCGGTGTCCACGATGTCGTCCACCAGCACGCAGACCTTGCCTTCCACGTCGCCGATGATGTTCATCACGGTGGCTTCGTTGGGGCGCGGCCGGCGCTTGTCGATGATCGCCAGTTCCGCGTCATCGAGGCGCTTGGCGATCGCCCGCGCCCGCACCACGCCGCCCACGTCGGGCGAAACCACCAGCAGCCTGCTCGTCCCCTGGTAGCGCCAGATGTCGGCCAAAAGCACCGGCGACGAGTAGACGTTGTCGAGCGGGATGTCGAAGAAGCCCTGGATCTGGTCCGCGTGCAGGTCGACCGTCAACACCCGGTCGGTGCCCACCGCGCCGATCATCTTCGCCGCCACCTTGGCCGTGATCGCCACCCGCGCCGAGCGCGGCCGCCGGTCCTGGCGCGCGTAGCCGAAGTACGGGATCACCGCCGTCACGCTGGCCGCCGATGCGCGCTTGAGCGCGTCGATCAGCACCAGCAACTCCATGAAATTGTCGGCAGTCGGGGCGCAGGTCGGCTGCACCACGAAGACCTCCTGCCGCCGCACGTTCTCCTCGATCTCGACCTGCACCTCGCCATCGCTGAAGCGGCCGATGACGGCCTTGCCCAGCGGCACGCCGAGTTCGCGGCAAATCGTCTGCGCCAGCGGCCGGTTGGCGTTGCCCGCGAAAACGAGGATGCCTTCGGTATTCAAGCGCCATGCCCCGAGTCGAGCCGCAAACCGCCGCCATTGCGCCCGGGAACGCGCGAGTGGCTGGGGCGGCAGGATTCGAACCTGCGAATGCGGGAATCAAAATCCCGTGCCTTAACCAGCTTGGCGACGCCCCAGCGGATGGAACCGGACCTCAACCGCCCCGCTGCCATGCGGCCTCACGCTCCGCCAGCGGCGACAACTGCAAACCCTGCGCGACCAGCGCCCGCCACGGCGCCGGCACCGCGCGCGCCACGTCCAGCGCCTGCTCGCGTCCGGCAAAGGACGCGTAGACGCAACCGCCGCTGCCGGTCAGTCGCGCCGGGGCGCGTGCGCCCAGCCAGTCCATCGCGCGCCCGACCCCTTCGTGGCGCGCCCTCACGACCGGTTCGAGATCGTTCCGGGTCAGCTCGCCAGCGACAAAGCAGGCAATTGTGGTCCCTGGGGAATTCCTTGTCAATTCCGGGGCTTGGAATATCGGCCCGGTCGCCACCGCGATGCCGGTGTCGATGATGGTGTACCAGCGTGGGGGCAGGTCGATCGGCTGCAGGACCTCGCCGATCCCCTCGGCCCATGCGGATCGTCCCAGCACGAACAGCGGCACGTCCGCGCCCAGTTCCAGTCCGATCTCGGCCAGGCGCTCCCGCGCCAGCCCCAGCCGCCACAGCCGGTTCAGCCCCACCAGTACCGCGGCAGCGTCCGAACTGCCCCCGCCGAGCCCGCCGCCCATCGGGATCCGCTTGACCAGCGCGATGTCGGCACCGCGCTGGCTGCCGGCGCGCGCCTGCAGCAGGCGCGCCGCGCGCACCGCGAGGTCGTCGTCGTCGGCCACCCCGGGCGCGCCGGCGTGGCGCTGGACCTGCGCATCGGCGCGCACGCGCAGGCGCACGGTGTCGCTGAGGTCGATCAGCTGGAACACCGTCTGCAACAAGTGGTAACCGTCCGCGCGCCGCCCGACGACATGCAGGAACAGGTTCAACTTGGCCGGCGCCGGCCATTCGCTCCAGTCCTCAATCGGCACCTTGCAGACTCCAGTCCGCGATCGCCAGTCGCACTTCCCACGGGGCGCGCCGCGCAATGATCCGCTGCGGCATCGGCGGCCGGCCGTCGACGGCGGGCGACCATTCGCGGAATTCGACCGCCCAACCGTCCTCCTCCAGCAGCCGCGGCAGGCCGTCGCGCAACGGGCCCAGCCGCGCAGTGCCCGGGTCCAGCGCGAGTCCGCGGACCCACGACCGGGCGTGCGCGACCGGCAGGTGCCAGCCGGTCTCGCGCGCGAGCAGTTCGCCGGGATCGACTCCGCGCAGGGGTTGCGGCGCGATGCCGCGCAGTTCGCATTGCACGGCGTCGCCGGCCAGTACCCAGGTCGTGGCCGAAACCGGCGCGCGCAGCGAAATTTCGTAGGTACCGCCATCCTCGCGCCAGCGGATCCGGCCGCTGCCGCCTTCCTTGCCGTCGCGCACGGCAACCCGGCCCTCGAAGGACCACGCCGGCCAGGCCTGCATCGATTCGGCCCGCGCCTGCAGGAATGCAGCGCTCTCGGGCTCCACCCGCGGCGGGCGGACGGCGCAAGCACCTAGCGCCAGCGCCAGCAATCCCGCCGCCAGGCGCGGGACGCGCCCCGCCCAGCTCACCGGTCGAGTCGCATGACGGTGGCGCGCAGGGTCGGGTTGTCAGCGTCCCTGGCCTTGCCCTCGTCCCAGATCCGGCGCGCCTCGTCGCGGCGTCCCAGCGACCACAGCACTTCGCCCAGGTGCGCGGCGATCTCCGCGTCCGGCTGCATTTCGAAGGCCTTGCGCAACTGGATCTCGGCCTTGGCGGCCTCGCCACGCCGGAACAGGACCCAGCCCAGGCTGTCGATGATCGCCGGCTCGTCGGGCTTGAGCGCCAACGCCTTCTCGATCAGGACCTGCGCCTCTTCGAGGCGCTGGGTGCGGTCGGCCAGGGTGTAGCCCAGCGCGTTGAGCGCATCCGGATCATCGGGATTGAGCGCGACCATGCGCTGCAGGTCGCGCAGCGCCTCCTCGACGCGGTCCATGCGCTCGTACACCAGGGCGCGGGCGTAAAGCAGGCGCTGGTCGTCGGGCAGGACCTCCAGCCCGCGCCGCAGCACGTCCACTGCGTCCTCCTGGCGTCCGCGCTTGGACGCCAGTTCGGCTTCCAGGAGGTAGGTGTCGACCAGCTGCGCGTCGTCCTCGATGCCCTCGGCGCGCAGCGCGCGGATCCGATCGCGCGCGCCGGCGGTGTCGCCCTTGTCATCGAGCAGCACGGCGATGCGCAACTGCGAGTCGATGTACTGGTCGCCGCGCGGTACCTTGCCGTACCAGTCGATCGCCTCGCCCTTCGCGCCGATGAGCTCGGCCATCTGTCCGAGCAGTTCGATCCGCGCATCCGGCGCCGGCAGCGGCAGCGCAACGAGCGCCTGGTACGCCTCGCGCATGAGGGCCTTGTCGCCGGTACGGGCCGCGTAGGCCGCGCGCGCGCCGAGCAATTCGTCGTCGGGCTTGCCCTCGGCCAGCACCCGCGCCGCCGCCGCGGTATCGCCGCCGTCGTCGAGCAGCGCGGCGTAGGTGAGGCGGATTTCGCGGCTGTCCGGATCCAGCGCGAGCGCCTGGCGCGCATCGGAACGGGCGCCGGCCTTGTCCTCGGCCCGCAGTCGCGCATGGCTGCGTCCGAACCAGGCCCGCGCATCGTCGGGCTCGCGCGCCACCGCGAGCTCGGCCGCCCGCAGCGCCAGGGCCCTGTCGCCCAGTTGCTCCGACACCTGGCCCAGCAGCAGCAGGGTGGCGGTCCCGCCGCCCAGCACGGGTCGCGCCAGCAGGTCCGCGACCACCTGCGCCGCACCCTTGCGGTCCGGCGCCGCGACCAGCGCCTGCGCCGCGTGGCGGCGGCCCGCCTTGCCCTGGTCGAGCAAGCTGGCCAACAGCTCGGCCGCTGGCCCGGTTTCGCCCTTGCCCAGCGCCAGCGCGGCGTCGGCCTGGACCAGCCCGGCGGCCTTGGGGTCGAGCGCGCGCCAGCGCGCGATCGTGTCCGCCGCGACGACCCACTGCTGCGCGGACAGCGCGACCTTGGTGGCGTGTTCGGCGATGCCGGGGTCCTGGCTCAGCTCCGCGGCGCGCGCGTAGTGGCGTGCGGCCGAGTCGGATCGTCCGTCCTGCCAGGCGAATTCGCCGGCCATCAGCGCGGCCATCACGTCCTTGTCCGGCTCTGCACCGGTGGCGGCGGCGGCAGCCGCCGGCGCGGTCTCCGACGGGGTCGTGGACCCGGCGGCGGCCTCGGGGCGGGCGGCCGTGCTGGCACATCCCTGGGCGCCGAGCGCGGTCAGCAGCAAGAGGCAGGCAAGGCGGGCGGAAATCACCACGTAACGGACTCCGGAGGCGGGACATGCGCACAATAGCGCTCGCGCAGGCCGACTTTCCTTGATCCGCAGCCACCGCGCCACGACAATTTAAGCCCACTCCCGTGTGCGCGCCATGATGCTGGTTGCCGTAGGCCTCAATCACCAGACCGCCCCGATCGCGCTGCGCGAGCGGGTGGCGGTGGCGCCCGAGTCGCTGGCGCAGGCCGCGGCCGCACTGCGGGCCACGCCCGGCGTGCTCGAGGCGGTCGTGGTCTCGACCTGCAACCGCACCGAAATCTACTGCAGCGTCGAACCGGGGGCGCAGGCGGCGCCGGCGGCCTGGCTGCACGAGTTCCATGGGCTGCGGCCGAGCCAGCTCGATGAGTTCCTGTACCGGCACGTGGACTCCGCCATGGTGCGGCACCTGTTCCGCGTCGCCACCGGGCTCGACTCGATGGTGCTGGGCGAGCCGCAGGTGCTGGGCCAGGTGAAGGAGTCGTGGCAGCGGGCGCGCGAGGCGGGTTCGCTCGGCAACCGGCTCGATCGCCTGTTCCAGAACGCCTTTGCCGTGGCCAAGCGCGCGCGGACCGAAACCCGGGTCGGCGCGGCGCCGGTCTCGGTGGCCTTCGCCGCAACCCGCCTTGCCGGCCAGGTGTACGGCGACCTGGCCGGCGTATCCGCGTTGCTGGTCGGCGCCGGGGACACGATCGAACTGGTGGCGCGGCACCTGGTCCAGACCGGATTGCAGCGCATGACCGTGGCCAATCGCACCATGGCCAATGCCGAGGCGCTGGCCGCGCACTACGACGCCCGCGCGATCTCGCTGCCGGACCTGCCGCGCCACCTGCACGAGGCCGACCTCGTGATCTGCTCGACGGCGGCGCGCGAACCGGTCATCAGCCGGGCTGACGTGCAGGCCGCGCTGGCGCAGCGCCGCCACCGCCCGATGCTGTTCGTCGACCTTGCGGTACCGCGCGACGTCGACCCCGGCGTGGCGACCCTGGACGACGTGTTCCTCTACACCGTCGACGACCTCGCGGCAGTGATCGAGGACAACTTGCGCTCGCGGCGCGAGGCCGCGCTCGAGGCCGAGGCCATCATCGACCTGCAGGTCGAGCACTACGGCACGTGGCTGCGCGCCCAGGACGGCCACGGGCCGCTGCGTGCGCTGCGCCGCGGCGCCGAGCGCCAGCGCGACGCCGTGCTGGCGCGCGCGCGCCAGATGCTGGCCGCGGGCCGCAATCCGGACGAAGTCCTGCAATACCTCGCCAGCACGCTGACCAACCGCCTCATGCATCCGCCGACCTCGGGCCTGCGCAGCGCCGCGGAGCGCGGCGATGCCGAGCTGCTGCGCGCCGGCGAGCGCCTGTTCGAGGGCCTCGACCGCGACCCGGACGAGTCCCCATGAGCCCCGCCATCCGGCGTCGGCTGGAAGCTCTCGCCGAGCGCCAGCACGAGGTCGCCTTGCTGCTGGCCGAACCCCAGGTGCTCGCCGATGGCGCGCGCTTCCGCGCGCTGTCGAAGGAGTACGCGCAACTCGAGCCGCTGGCGCGCGCGCTGGCCGAGCACGACGCCGCGGTCGACGCGCTCGCCGCGGCGCGCGGCATGCAGGCCGAGGCCGATCCCGAACTCAAGGCCCTGGTTGCCGATGAGCTGGACTCGCTCGAGACCCGCCGGGCCGCGCTCGAGGAGGATCTGCACCGCTTGCTGGTGCCGCGCGACCCGCACGACGACGCCAACATCTTCCTCGAGATCCGCGCCGGCACCGGCGGCGACGAGGCGGCGCTGTTCGCCGGCGACCTGCACCGGATGTATGCGCGCTACGCCGAGCGCCAGGGCTGGCGCATGGAGACGCTCGATGCCAGCCCCGGCGAGCACGGCGGCTACAAGAAGCTGGTCGCGCGGGTCGAAGGCCACGGCGTGTACTCGCGCCTCAAGTTCGAATCCGGCGCGCATCGCGTGCAGCGCGTCCCGGCGACCGAAGCCCAGGGCCGCATCCATACCTCCGCCTGCACGGTCGCGATCCTGCCGGAGCCCGACGAAGCCGAGCAGGTCGAGATCAATCCCGCCGACCTCAAGGTCGACACCTTCCGCGCCAGCGGTGCCGGCGGGCAGCACGTCAACAAGACCGAGTCGGCGATCCGCATCACCCATGCGCCAAGCGGCATCGTGGTCGAGTGCCAGGAGGAGCGCTCCCAGCACAAGAACCGCGCACGCGCGATGGCGCTGCTGCAGGCGCGCCTGGTCGACGACCAGCGCAGCGCCCGCGAAGCCGCGACCAGCGCCGCACGCCGCCTGCAGGTGGGTTCGGGCGACCGCTCCGAGCGCATCCGCACCTACAACTACCCGCAGGGTCGGGTGACCGACCATCGCATCAACCTCACCCTGTACGCACTGGACGACGTGCTGGCCGGCGGTCTCGACCTGGTCATCGCGCCGCTGTTGCGGGAGTACCAGGCCGAACAGTTGCAGGGACTCGCGGAGGCGGCGGCATGAACCCGGCGCAGTTGCTGGCCGAGGCGCGCGCGGCCCTGGCCCGCGGCGAGCTCGACGCCGCCGACGCCGTGCTGCGTCCGTTGCTGGACGATGCGCCGGGGGATGCCGAGGCCTGGCGCCTGGACGGCGCGGTGGCGCTGGCGCGCGGCCAACTGCCGCAGGCGATGCAGCGGATCACGCGCGCACTCAAGCTCGATGCTCGAAACGTCGAGGCCTGGTGCGAACTGGCTGCGCTCTATCTCGCCACCGGACAGCCGGCGCAGGCATTCACCGCGGCGAGCCGGGCGACCACGCTGGCGCCGGAACTGGCGCGCGGCTGGACCCTGGCCGGCATGGCGCTCGACGCGCAGGGCAGCCATCGCGAGGCGGCTGGCGCCTTCGAACTGGCGCTGGGCGCCGGCGACGCTTCGGCGCTCAACCACGCGAACATGGCGTCCGCGCGGCTCGCCGACGGCGACCTGCCGAGGGCGGAAGCCGCGGCGCGCCGGGCCTGCGAGGTCGATCCGGCCCAGGCCGCGGGCTGGCTCGTGCTGGGCAGCGTCCTTGCGGCAGGCAAGCGCGCAGCCGATGCCGCCGAGGCCTTCCGCCAGGCGATCGCGCGCGACCCTGCGCTCGCCGCGGCCCATTACAACCTCGCGCTCGCGCTCGACGATCTCGGCGACTGGCCGGGCGCGGCCAGTGCCTGCGCGCGAGCGCTCGAACTCGAGCCGGAGATGTGGCCCGCGCTGGCGCAACTGGTGTTCCTCAAGCGGCGCCTGTGCGACTGGACCGGCCTCGATGCGCTGTCGGCGCGCCTGCGCGCCGCGGTGGCCGCCGGCGCTGCCGGACTCACGCCGTTTTCCTTCCTGGCCGAACCGGCGGGCCCCGACGAGCAACTGCACTGCGCGCGGCTCTGGGCCTTGCAACGCCAGGCCGAGGCCGAGGCGCGTCGCGGCGACCTCGGCCCCCCGCCCGGCGTGCGCAACGCGCGCGACCTGCGGGTGGGCATGGTCTCGAACGGCTTCAACAACCATCCGACCGCGTTGCTGGTGGTCGAACTCATCGAGCGCCTGCGCGGCACCCGCCTGCGCTCCTTCGGATTCGCCACCAGCGCCGACGACGGCGGCGCGATGCGGCGACGCCTGCGTGCCGGTTTCGACGAGTTCCAAGACCTCACCGGCCTCGATCCCGCCGCGATGGCGCGCCAGGTGCGCGCGCGCGAGCTCGATGTGCTGGTCGACTTGCGCGGCTACGGCGGCGGCGCGGTGACCGAACTGTTCGCACTGCGCGCCGCGCCCCTGCAGGTCAACTGGCTGGCATACCCGGGCACGTCGGGGGCGCCGTTCATCGATTACCTGATTGCGGACGCGGTGGTGGTGCCGGCGGCGGAGCGCGGCCACTACAGCGAGGCCCTCGTGCGCCTGCCGCGCTCGTTCCAGCCTTCGGACTCGACCCGCGCCGTGCGCGACCCGCCGCCGCGAGCCACGCTGGGCCTGCCGGCCGGCGGCTGCGTGCTGGCGAGTTTCAACAACAGCTACAAGATCTCGCCCGAGGTGCACGGGTGCTGGATGCGCGTGCTCGACGCAGTGCCCGGCAGCGTGCTGTGGCTGCTCGCCGGGAACGCGGCCAGCAGCGCCAACCTGCGCCGCGCCACCGCTGCCGCCGGCGTCGACCCGGCGCGACTGGTGTTCCAGCCCAAGCTGCCGCACGACGAGTACCTGACCCTGTACCGCCACGCCGACCTGTTCCTCGACACCTGGCCCTACGGCGCGCACACCACGGCCAGCGACGCGCTGTGGGCGGGCTGCCCGGTCCTGACCTTGCCGGGCCGCACCTTCGCATCGCGCGTGGCGGCCTCGCTGCTGACCACCCTCGGGCTCGGGGAGCTGGTCTGCGCCAGTGCCGACGACTACGTGGCGCGCGCGATCGCGCTGGCCACCGATGGCGCGGCCAACCGCGCGCTGCGCGCGCGCCTGGCCCAAGCGCGCGCGACTTCCAGCCTGTTCGACATGGCCGCCTTCGCGCGCGCCTTCGAGCGGGCGGTGGTCGGCATGGTGGAGCGCCAGCGCAGCGGCGCGCTGCCGGCCGACTTCGACATCCAGGCCTGAGCGACCAGGCGGAGCCCGACATGAGCGCCAGCGCCGAATTCGTTCCCCTTGCCATCGCCGTGCTCACGGTGTCGGATTCGCGCACCTTGGCCGAGGACGACTCGGGCGGGTACCTGGCCGAGGCGCTGGCCGCGGCCGGGCACCGGTTGGCGGCACGCGAGTTGCTGCCTGACGACCGCTACCGCATCCGGGCCCTGGTGGCTGCGTGGATAGCCGACGAAGCCATCGACGGCGTGCTGGTCACCGGCGGCACCGGCTTCACCGGCCGCGATTCCACGCCCGAAGCGATCGAGCCGCTGCTGGACAAGCTGATGCCGGGATTCGGCGAGATGTTCCGCGTGCTCTCGCACGCCGAAATCGGCACCTCGACGCTGCAGTCTCGCGCCTTCGCCGGACTCGCCAACGCGACGTTCGTCTTCTGCCTGCCCGGCTCGACCTCGGCCTGCCGCACCGCATGGGAGCGGCTGCTGGCGCCGCAGCTCGACGCCCGCACGCGGCCCTGCAACCTCGCCAGCCTGCGCTCGCGCCTGCGCGAGCGCTGAAACCGCTGCGCGCCGGCCGGCCTCAGCTCGGCTCGCGGATCGCCACCGCCTGGCCCGGCGCGAGCCGCTCGGCGCCGCGCACCACCAGGGTATCGCCGATCGCGATGCCGCCGAGGACCTCGACCAGGGTGCCGCTGGAGCGTCCGGTCTCCACCGCCACGCGCTCGGCCTTGCGGTCGGCGCCGACGCGGAACACGAAGGTCTCCGATCCGCGCAGGACCAGCGCGTCGCGCGGCACCGCCACCGCGGCCTGCGCCGATCCCGCCGGCACGCCGACCTGCAGCGCGG
>JAGOEZ010000264.1 GCA_017997455.1 Lysobacterales bacterium
TTCGATGCCATCGTGATCCTGCCCGGCAGCCGCAAGGCGACCTGGGCGCTCACCGGCTTTCCCGCGCCCTGACCCGGCGGGAGCTGGCGCGCGGTTGCAAGCCCCGGCCCGCTGGCGCCACCATGGCGTTGCACGGCCGGGGGAAGGGCAATGGCGCACGAGGGCCGCGAGACCCAGGGCATCGGTTACTGCACGGGGCCGAGTCGATTCCGCGCCCTCGCCACGTTCGCGCTTGCCGCCCTGCTCGGCGCAACCGGCGGCGCGCGCGCCCAGGACCTGTACGACCCGACGGTGCTGCGCACCTTCGACATCACGTTCCATGACGCCAACTGGCTCGCACTGCTGCGGGCCAACTATGCCTCCGAGACCAACATCCTGGCCGACGTGGTGGTCGATGGCGTGTCGTATCCGGACGTCGGCGTGCGCATCCGTGGCAACACGTCGTACACGGCGCTGCCGGCCGGCTCGGAGAAGTTCTCGCTCAAGCTCGAGATGGACTACGTCGATCCGGACCAGGAACTGCTCGGCTACGACACCATCAACCTCAACAACGGCTTCCACGACCCGACCTTCAGCCGCGAGGTGGTCTACAACAACTACGTCGCGCAGTTCATTCCCAATCCGCGTGCCAACCATGCCCTGGTCACGCTCAACGGACAGAACTGGGGCGTCTACGTCAACGTGCAGCAGCCCGACAAGCGCATGCTGCGCGACTACTTCGCCAACGCCGACGGCCTGCGCATCCGCTGCGCCAACCGCCCCAACGGCCCCGGCCTGGCCTACAACGGGCCGGATGCCTCCGGCTACGCGGATTACGAGATCCAGGCCGATGGCGGCCTCGCCGATCCGGTCGGCGCGCTGATCGCGGTCGCCAATGCGCTCAGCAACGAGCCGCTCGCGACCTGGCCGAACATCGACCCGCTTTTCGCGATGGATCCCTCGATCTGGTCGGTGGTGCTCGAGAACGCCCTGACCGACGACGACAGCTACGTCAACAAGGGCTGCGACTTCATGACCTACCGCGATCCGGTGGACGGTCGCACGCACCTGTTGCAACGCGATGCCAATGAGACCTTCACGCAGGCCACGTGGGCGCCCACGCGCAATTTCACCGCAGTCAACAAGCCGGTCCTCAATCGCGTCCTCGCCGTTGCCGAGCAGCGCCAGCGCTACATGTCCCACTACCGCACGATCCTGCGTGACATGAACTGGGCCTACTTCGGCCCGCGCTTCACCGCGCAGCGCAACCTGATCGACGCGGCGGTGCAGGCCGATCCGAAGAAGCTCTACTCCCACGCGCTGTTCCAGGCCAACTTCAGCACTACCGTTTCGCTGCCGTACGCGGGGCCCGCCGGCGGCAACGTGATCGGGCTGGAGGAATTCGTCACCCAGCGCGCGGCCATCCTCGGCGGCAGTGCCGAGCTGGCGGCCACCGGGCCGACGATCAGCGCGGTGCAGGCATCGATTGCCGACCCCGATCCGGTCGATCCGGTCTGGATCACGGCGGCAGTCGCCGCGGCGGGGAGCCCCGTGTCGTTGGTCGAGTTGTACTTCCGTCCGCAACGCCAGGGCGTGTACCTGCGCACGCCAATGCTCGACGATGGCCTCTCGGGCGATGGCACCGCTGGCGATGGCGTCTACGGCACCTTGCTGCCCGTGGCGGCAACCCCGGGCCAGCGCGTGGACTACTACGTCGCGGCCACGGCGGGCAACGCCTTCCTGTCGCGATCCTTCGCTCCCGCGCTCGCCGAGCGCGGTCCGCTCCACGTCGACTACTTCCTCGGTACGGCGCAGGGCCTGCGCATCACCGAGTGGATGTACTCCGGGCTGGGCGGCGAGTTCATCGAGTTCACCAACCTCAGCGGCAGCCCCATCGACCTCGCTGGCTGGAGCATGGACGACAGCAATGCGGTTCCGGGCGCGTTCGGCCTCGGCGCCGGCGGCACGCTGGCCGCCGGCGAATCGCTGGTGGTCACCGAGGCCGTGGCCGCGACCTTCCGCGCCGCCTGGAACCTGCCGCCTGGGTCCAAGGTCATCGGCGAACTGGGCGTGGCCAGCGGCAACAACCTCGGCCGCAGCGACCAGATCCACCTCTACGACGCCGCGGGCACGCTGGCGGACCGCCTGTACTACGGCGACCAGACCTATCCCGGCACCATCCGCACGCAGAACATCAGTGGCTGGGCGCCTTGCGCAGCACTGGGGCTGAACGCGGTCGCGTCATGGCAGCTTTCGGCGGTCGGCGATGCGCAGGGCTCGGTCGCCTCGAACGCGGGGGACGTGGGATCGCCGGGCACCCACGACCTGGCCGGCTGCGTGCCGGATGGCTTGTACGCCGATGGATTCGAGTAGCCCATGGTCCCGGATCGGGCGCCCATGCCCGTGACCCGGCACGCGGACCTGCTCCAGGCAGCCAGCACCGCGCTGGGCCACGCGCATGCGCCTTATTCGAAGCTGCGCGTGGGTGCCGCGGTGCGCGCCGCCTCGGGCAGGGTGTACACGGGATGCAACGTCGAGAGCGCGGCCTTCCCGCTCGGCGGCTGCGCCGAGCGCCACGCGATCGCCGCGGCGGTGCTGGCGGAGGGCCAATCCGCCAGGATTGCGGCCATCGCCATCAGCGCCGTCGACGAGTACGGCAACCCGGCGCCGATCCCGCCCTGCGGCGGTTGCCGCCAGTTGATCTTCGAGTTCGGGCCCGACGCCGAGGTCGTCTTCCGCGGGCGCGACGGCCATCCCGCGGTCCACGCGATTCGCGCGCTGCTGCCGCACGCCTTCGAATTCTGACGCCCGACGGGTCCCCGGCCCGGCCTCAGCCCGGACCGATCGCAGGGTCCACGCGGGCGATGACGAGCGGGCGTTCCGCTGGCGGCGTTGCAGCGACGCGGATCGCCGCGCGCACGCGGCGCTCGGCCAGCGCGAGGGACTGTTCGTCACGCGCATGCACCCAGGCCAGCGGCTGGCCGGGTTCGACGCGGCCACCGATCGGCACGATCCGGTCCAGCCCGACCCGGTGATCGATCGCGTCGTCGGGGTGCGCGCGCCCGCCACCGAGCGCGACCACGCAATGTCCCAGTGCGCGCGCATCCATCGCGGCCACGTGGCCGCCGGTGGCGGATGCCACCGGCCGGACCAGCGGCGCGCGCTCGACCAGCGCCTCGTGCCGCTCGAGCAGGTCCGGCGGACCGCCGAGCAA
>JAGOEZ010000265.1 GCA_017997455.1 Lysobacterales bacterium
GCCACTCGTCGCGACCCTGGCCCCAGGCCTCGCAGGCCTCGCCCACGAAGGGCGGCGGCAGTTCCACCGGGCCGCGCAGTCGCGAACCCAGGCGCCGCGCCACCTGCTGCGAGGCGCGGTTGCGCGGATCGATGCAGTGGATGACCTCGGTCCAGCCCAGCACGTCGAAGGCGTAGTCGATCGCGGCGCTGGCGCCCTCGGTCGCGTAGCCCTTGCCCCAGGCGTCGCGATGCAGGCTCCAGCCCACTTCGGTGCCGGGCCAGCCCTCGGGCCGCCACGGGCCCAGGCGCCCGACCCAGCGCCCGCTGTCCTTCTCGATCACCGAGAACATCGCGATCCCGGTCAGGCGCCACATCCCGACCATGGCGGCGAAGCTGCGCCACGCGACTGCGCGCGGCTGCAGGCCGCCGATGAAGCGGGTGGCCTCGGCATCGGCGGCCAGCTCGGCCCAGCGCTCGAAATCCGCCAGCGCCGGCGGACGCAGGCGCAGGCGCGCGGTTTCCAGCTGCGGCAAGTCGCTGTGCATCGTGGCCGGCGCCTCAGGCCGGATGGCGCGCGCGCCAGTGGCGCGCGATGTCGATGCGGCGGCAGATCCACACCCGCTCGTGGCGCGCGAGATGGTCGAGGAAGCGCTGCAACGCGATGAAGCGGCCGGGGCGGCCGAGCAGGCGCCCGTGCATGCCGATCGACAGCATGCGCGGGGTTTCGGCGCCCTCGGCATGGAGCACGTCGAAGCTGTCGCGCAGGTACTCGTAGAAGTGCTGGGCGGTGTTGAAGCCCTGTGGCGTGGCAAAGCGCATGTCGTTGGCGTCGAGCGTGTAGGGCACCACGAGGTGCCGGCGCGTGCTGCCGTCGGCCAGCGCCACGTCGGTCCAGAACGGCAGCTCGTCGCCGTAGTAATCGCTGTCGTACTCGAAGCCGCCGTGCTCGACCACCAGGCGGCGGGTGTTGGGGCTGTCGCGGCCGGTGTACCAGCCCAGCGGCGCGGCGCCGGTGAGTTCGCGATGTGCGGCCACCGCGCGCGCGATGTGCGCGCGCTCGATGGCCTCGTCGACGTCCTGGTAGTGGATCCAGCGCCAGCCGTGCGAAGCGATCTCGTGCCCGAGCTCCACGCAGGCGCGGGTCAGCTCGGGGTTGCGCTGCATCGCCATCGCCACGCCGAACACGGTCAGCGGCAGGCCGCGGCGCTCGAACTCGCGCAGGATGCGCCACGCGCCCACGCGGGTGCCGTACTCGTACACCGATTCCATGCTCAGGTGGCGCGCCGGATACGCCGCCGCGCCGACCAGCTCGGACAGGAACTGCTCGCTGGCGGGATCGCCGTGCAGCACGCAGTTCTCGCCGCCCTCCTCGAGGTTGAGCACGAACTGCACCGCGACGCGCGCGCCGCCGGGCCAGTCGGCGTGCGGCGGGTGGCGGCCGTAGCCGTGCAGGTCGCGGGGATAGTCGGGCGTCGCCGGCATGCGCGGAGTCTAGCGCGGCGGCGGCGGCGCTCCCGGCGCGCGGCGGCTCAGGCCAGGCCCGGCCACAGGCGCAGCGCCATCCAGGCACTGGCCAGCGCGAACAGCACGGTCAGCACCGTGCCCACGCGCAGGAAATCGGCGAAGCGGTAGCCGCCGGGCACGTAGACCAGCAGGTTGCCGTGGTGGCCCAGCGGCGTGAGGAAGGCGGTGGTGGCGCCCAGCGCGATGCAGACCACCGCGGCCTGCGGGCTCACGCCGACCGCGGCATCGATGGCGAGCCGCGCTGCGATCGGGCCCAGCAGCACCACGGTGGCGGCGTCCGACAGCAGCTGGGTCAGCAGCGCGGCGGCCGCATACAGCAGCACCAGCACCCAGAACGGCTCGAGGCCCTCGAGCCAGCGCCCGGCCGCGCCGGCGGCGAGTGTCGACAGTCCGGTGTGGTCGAGTGCGGCGCCCAGCGCCATCGCGGCGGCGATGAACACGATCACGCGCAACTCGAGTGAATCGTAGGCTTCCTCCGGGCTCAGGCAGCGCATCAGCACTGCCAGCGTCGCGCCGCTGACGAATGCCACCGGCACCGGCAGCAATCCGGTGGCCGAGCACACCACCGCGCCGACCAGCGCCGCCAGCGCCCAGCCGGCGCGCGAGCGGCGCAGGCGGCGGCCGCGGAACGGCACCGCGAGCAGGAACTCGGGGCGGCTGCGCAACTTGTCCAGCGCCTTGGGTTCGCCCCACACCACCAGCGCATCGCCTTCGGTCAGGCGCACGTTGGCGAGCTGGCCACCGAGCCAGCCGTCGCGACGCCACAGGCCCACCACGACCACGCCGTAGCGCTCGCGGAAATCGACTTCGGCCAGGCTGCGGCCGCCGAGCGCCGAGCGCGGCGCGATCACCAGCTGCGACAGGCGCTCGGCGCCGAACAGCTCGCTGTCGTCGGCATCGCGCTCCTCGCCGTATTGCGCCACCGCGTGCAGCGCGAGGCCGCGTTCGGCGGCGAGGCTCGCGATCGCGTCGGGCGCGGCGCGCACCAGCAGCACGTCGCCGGCGGCGAGCACGTGGGCCTCGAAGCCGGGCCGCAGGGAACGACGGTCGCGCAACCAGTCCTGCACGGCGAAGGTGCGCTGGGTGCGCTCGCGGAAGCTGGCCAGGTCCATGCCGATGTAGGGCGAACCGGGTTGGACCAGCACCTCGGTGTAGTAGCGGCCGAGTCCGAAGCGCTCGTCGTCGGGCGTCTCGCCGTCGCGGTCGGGCAGCACCAGGCGCCCCAGCGTGAGGGTGTAGAGCACGGCCACGCCCACCAGCACCGCGCTGACCGGGGTCACCGAGAAGAGGCCGAAGTCGGCCACGCCGGCGCGCTGCAGCACGTGGTCGGCGACCAGGAAGGCGGGTGCGCCGATCAGGGTCAGGGTGGCGCCGATCGAGGCCGCCAGCGACACCGGCATGAGGTACCGCGACGGCGGCACCGCGCCGCCGCGGGCGACGCCGATCGCCACCGGCACCATCATCGCGGTCACCATGAGATGGTGGGTGAAGGCCGACATCGCGGCGGTGGCCAGCATCAACACCACCAGCGCGCGCAGCGTGCCTTGGCCGGCGAGACGACCGATGGTGTCGCCGATGCGGTCGGCGATGCCGGTCTGCACGATCGCCGCCGACAGCACCAGCGCGCCGGCCACCGCCATCACCGGGTCGCTGGAGAAACCGTCGAGCGCGTGCTCGGCCGGCAGCA
>JAGOEZ010000266.1 GCA_017997455.1 Lysobacterales bacterium
ACCATGCCCAGCAGCGAGGACTCGCCGCCGATGGCCAGGATGTCGGCGGTCATGGCCGCGCTCTGGCCGCGCCAGGCGAAGCCCATGCCGACCGGCGGGTCCAGCCGCGCGGATTCGGTCCAGCCCGCGCCCTGGCGCGTGTAGAGGTAGGCCACCCCGGCGCCATCGCCGGCAATCGGCGCCGTGACCAGCGCGGTATCGCCCGACAACGCCACCGCGCGGCCGAAGGTGTGCTGGGTCGCGCCGTCGGCCGCGACCAGCTTGGCCTGCTCGGTCCAGCCGCCGGCGCTGCGGGTGTACACGTAGGCCGAGCCCCGGAACGGCATGTCGTCGACCGTCTGGTAGGGCGCCCCGACCAGCACGGTGTCGCCCGAGATCGCGACCGCGAGCCCGAAGAAATCGCGGTTTCCGGCATCGCTGGCCACGAGCTTGGCCTCGATCACCCATCCGCCGGGCTCGCGCACGAACACATAGGCCGAGCCATGGAGCCAGTCCGGGCCGAGACTGTCCCCGGGCACGCCCACGACGGCGCGGTTGCCGTCGATCGCGATCGCGGCGCCGAAGGAGTCGCCGCGGGCGCCGTCGGTACCCAGGCCTTCCG
This sequence comes from Lysobacterales bacterium, assembly GCA_017997455.1. Lineage (GTDB taxonomy): Bacteria > Pseudomonadota > Gammaproteobacteria > Xanthomonadales > Ahniellaceae > JAGOEZ01. Next base: position 602 of record JAGOEZ010000266.1, read on the forward strand.
GGCGGCCATCGTCGAGGCGGCGCAGGGCCTCGAAGGCCACGTTTGGCGCATCCGTCGCGGACCCCGCAGCCAGGGCAAGCGGCCCCGCCAGCATCAGGCCGGCGGCGAGAGCGGCCCGCACGACGGCGGCCAGGAATGCATTCGGGAAGCGCGTCATGGAATCCAGCTTATCGGGAACCGCTCCTGAATCCCGCCATGCGTCCTTAGCGGGGCTTGCGCTGCGACCGCGCCTATCGCGCGCAGAGCGCGCTCCTACAAAGCCGGATTGTAGGAGCGCGCTCTGCGCGCGATAGGCGCCGGTCGCTGCTGAAGCCGCTCCCGCAGGCGATGGGACCCGGTATGCGGCTGGCGCAAACACGAAGGGCGCCTCGCGGCGCCCTTCGGCTTGCAGCGGCGACGCGGATCGATCAGAGCAGCGGCACCAGCAGCAGCGCCACGATGTTGATGATCTTGATCAGGGGGTTCACCGCGGGACCCGCGGTGTCCTTGTACGGGTCGCCGACGGTGTCGCCGGTCACGGCCGCCTTGTGCGCGTCCGAGCCCTTGCCGCCGTGGTGGCCGTCCTCGATGTACTTCTTGGCGTTGTCCCAGGCGCCGCCGCCGGTGGTCATCGAGATCGCCACGAACAGGCCGGTCACGATGGTGCCGATCAGCAGGCCGCCGAGCGCGCGCACGCCGGCGCCCGGGCCCATCAGCCAGTTGAGGCCGAAGGCGATCACCACCGGCACCAGCACCGGCAGGATCGAGGGCACGATCATTTCCTTGATCGCCGACTTGGTCAGCAGGTCCACCGCCTTGGAATAATCCGGCTTGGCCTTGCCTTCCATGATGCCCTTGATCTCGCGGAACTGGCGCCGCACTTCCTCCACCACCGAGCCGGCCGCGCGGCCCACGGCTTCCATCGCCATGGCGCCGAACAGGTAGGGGATGAGGCCGCCGATGAACAGGCCGATGATCACCGCCGGATCGGACAGCGAGAACACCGTCGACTTGCCGACCGCGTCGAGGTTGTGGGTGAAGTCCGCGAACAGCACCAGCGCGGCGAGGCCGGCCGAGCCGATCGCGTAGCCCTTGGTCACCGCCTTGGTGGTGTTGCCCACGGCGTCGAGCGGGTCGGTGACCGCGCGCACTTCCTTGGGCAGCTCCGCCATCTCGGCGATGCCGCCGGCGTTGTCGGTGATCGGGCCGTAGGCGTCGAGCGCCACGATCATGCCCGTCATGGACAGCATCGACGTGGCGGCGATGGCGATGCCGTAGAGGCCGCCGAGCTCGAACGAGCCCCAGATCGCGAAGCACACCGCGATCACCGGCAGCGCGGTCGACTTCATCGACACGCCCAGCCCCGCGATGATGTTGGTCGCGTGCCCGGTGGTCGAGGCCGCCGCCACGTGCCGCACCGGCGCGTACTCGGTGGCGGTGTAGTACTCGGTGATCACCACCATCGCGGCGGTGAGCGCGAGGCCGATCAGGCCGCAGTAGAAGATCGCGCGCGCGCTGATGGTGGTGGCGTCGTCGACCTTGAGGCCGGCCGGGAACATGTCGGCGGTCACGAACCAGAACGCGACCGCCGCCAGCACGCCGGACACGATCACGCCCTTGTACAGCGCGTTCATGATCTTGCCGCCTTCCTTCGCCGAGACGAAGAAGGTGCCGAGGATCGAGGCGATGATCGACACGCCGCCCAGCACCAGCGGGTACAGCACCGCGTTGCTGTCGGCCGCGAACAGCAGGCCGCCCAGCAGCATGGTGGCGATCACGGTGACGGCATAGGTCTCGAACAGGTCGGCCGCCATGCCGGCGCAGTCGCCGACGTTGTCGCCGACGTTGTCGGCGATCACCGCCGGGTTGCGCGGGTCGTCCTCGGGGATGCCGGCCTCGACCTTGCCCACCAGGTCGGCGCCGACGTCGGCGCCCTTGGTGAAGATGCCGCCGCCCAGTCGCGCGAAGATCGAGATCAGCGAGGAACCGAAGGCGAGGCCGACCAGCGCGTGCAGCGTGTGGTCGACCGAGTAGCCCTGCCGGATCAGCAGTCCGTAGTAGCCGGCCACGCCCAGCAGCGCGAGGCCCACCACCAGCATGCCGGTGATGGCGCCGCCGCGGAATGCCACCGCGAGCGCCTTGTTGATGCCGCCGCGCGCCGCCTCGGCCGTGCGCACATTGGCCCGCACCGACACGTTCATGCCGATGTAGCCGGTCGCGCCGGACAGGATCGCGCCGATGGCGAAGCCGATCGCCGTGGGCCAGTTGAGGGCGAAGCCGATGACCGCGAACAGCGCCACGCCGGCGACGGCGATGGTCGTGTACTGGCGGTTGAGGTAGGCGCGGGCGCCTTCCTGGATCGCCGCGGCGATCGACTGCATGCGCTCGTTGCCGGCGGGCTGGGCCATGATCCAGCGGATCGACCAGATGCCGTAGAGGATCGCCGCGACCGCGCAGCCAAGCGCGATCAACAGACCGTTTTGTTGCAGCATTGGGGTACTCCCTCGAATTGTTGCGGACGCTGCCGGCTCTGTGTGCAATGGCCGGGCGGGCAGTTAGCCGCGGGATTCAAGCACATGCCGCCGGGTCGGGCAAACCTTGACC
>JAGOEZ010000075.1 GCA_017997455.1 Lysobacterales bacterium
GCCGCCGCGCGCGCTGGGTGATGGCGCGGAAGCGCGCGTTGTAGTCGGCGAAGCGGTCGCGGATCCCGGCGGCGCAGGAACGCGCGAGCACGTCGTCGGCGAGTTCGTCGTAGGCGGTGGCCATGGCGGCAGTCTAGCGTCGCGTCCGCCCTGTAGGAGCCGATTCAGCTGCGACCAGGCCTATCGCGCGCAGAGCGCGCTCCTACGAAGCCGGCTTCGTAGGAGCGCGCTCTGCGCGCGATAGGCCTGGTCGCAGCTGAAGCCGCCCCCGCACGGCAGCGACGCCGCGCTAGCGGGTGCGGCGTCGTTGCGCCGGCTCCGCCCCGGGCGCGAGGTGGTCGAGCGACAACTCGCCGGCCTGCTTGACCGTCTGCAGCACGAAGCTGGAGTTGAGGTCGGCCACGCCGGCGGCGTTGAGGAGCTTGTCCATCAGGAAGCGCGAGTAGTGGTCGAGGTCCGCCACCACCACGTGCAACAGGTAGTCCATGTCGCCGGTGAGGGCGAAGCAGGCCACGACCTCGTCCCAGCCGCGCACGGCCTCGGCGAAGCGCGCGAGGCCGGCGCCGCCGTGCTTCTCCAGTTGCACCCGCACGAAGGCCTGCAGGCCGAGGCCGATCGCGGCCGGATCGATGCGCGCGGCGTAGCCGGCGATCACGCCCGATTGCTCGAGGCGCTGCAGCCGGCGCAGGCAGGCCGAGGGCGACAGGTTCACCCGCTCGGCGAGCTCGGCGTTCGGCAGGCGGCCCTCGCGCTGCAGCGTCGCGAGGATCCGGCGATCGGTGCGGTCCCAGGCGGCTGATGGCACGTTTCTGCTCCGTTACCTCGATTGGTGCAACAAGATTGCGCCAATCTGCCGCTTATGTGCAACAAAGCAAGGATATTGCGCCACCGGCTGGCTAGACTGCCCGGACCCTCCCCTGCCCCGCCGGACCATGTCCGATCCCCGCCGCGTCGAGCACCAGCAAACCGATCGAGGCTACGTGCCGCTCTACACCACGTCCGTGGTGGAGCAGCCGTGGGCGAGCTATACCGCGCAGGACCACCAGACCTGGGCCGCCCTGTACCGGCGCCAGCGCGAGATCCTGCCGGGCCGCGCGTGCCGGGAGTTCCTGCAGAACCTCGGGCGCTTCGGCATCGGCGAGCACCAGATCCCGAAGTTCGACGAGCTCAACCGCGTGCTGCGCCAGGCGACCGGCTGGACCCTGGTCGGGGTCGAGGGCCTGCTGCCGGAATTCGAGTTCTTCGACCATCTCGCCAAGCGCCGCTTCCCGGTGACCTGGTGGATCCGGCGGCCCGAGCAGATCGACTACATCGCCGAGCCCGACCTCTTCCACGACCTCTACGGCCACGTGCCACTGCTGCTCGAGCCGATGTTCGCCGACTACATGCAGGCGTATGGCGCCGGCGGCGTGCGCGCCTCGGGGCTCGGCCCCGAGGCGCTGATGAACCTCACGCGCCTGTACTGGTACACGGTGGAGTTCGGGCTGATCCGCACCGACGAGGGGCTGCGCATCTACGGCTCGGGCATCGTCTCGAGCAAGGGCGAGTCGATCCATTGCCTGGAAAGCGCCGCGCCCAACCGCATCGGCTTCGACCTCGATCGCGTGATGCGCACGCGGTACCGCATCGACAGCTACCAGAAGACCTACTTCGTCATCGACGGCTTCCGCCAATTGATCGATGCCACCGCGCCCGACTTCGCCCCGGTCTACGCCCGCCTCAAGGACCAGCCGGCGATCGCCGCCGGCGAGATCCTCGCCAGCGACCGCGTGTACCAGCGCGGCAACGGCGCGGGCTGGGCCAGCGACGGCGACGTCTGAAGCCAACACGCAAGCAAGCTCGCTCCCTGCACGAGCAGCATCTGCCGCGACGCAGACCCATCGCGCGCAGAGCGCGCTCCTACAAAGCCGCATTGTAGGAGCGCGCTCTGCGCGCGATGGGTCTGCGTCGCGGCAGATGCTGCTCCTACGACTGGACCTGCGTGGATTCGGCGAACTGCTGCACGTGATTCTCGTGCGCCACCCGCGCCACGGCGAGGGCATACACCGCCGCCACCGCCAGCGGAATCGCCACGAAGACATGCGCGGGCGCCGCGAGCTGCAGCGCGGTGGCCACGAGCGGCACGCCCAGGCCGAGCCCGAGGTAGCCGCGGCTGCGATAGAACCAGCCATACGGCAGGAAATGCGAGCCGAACAGCGTGGCCATGGTGAAGGGCACCAGCTCGGGCCTGGTGAGGAACACCGCGACCAGCACCGGCCAGTAGCAGAACTGCACCGCGTTGAGCGTGCCGCCCAGTCCATTGAGCGGATGGCCCTTGGCGAAGAGATCGCCCCCGGCCAGGCGCGTGAACCACCAGCCCAGCGGAAACACCGCGCCGGTGGCGAAGAAGGTCGCGAGCGCGGCGCCGCGCGGCGTGTACATCTGGCCGAACTGCGCTGCCGCCAACCAAAATGCCATGCCGGCCGCGGGCATGCCGATGCCGCGGCGGGTGATCCGCGCGATTTCGTCGCGCAGCGTGTCGAGCGTCTGCATGGGTCACCTCCGTCGATGACCCAAAGCATGTCGGCGCGCAGACCCCACGGGCAGTGCGCGCCATCAGGCGCTCCGGATGACAGGCGTCAGCCGCGTCGGCGCAGCGGGTCGCCGACGGAAACCGGCCCGAACCCGCCCTGCGCGACCCACCGCTTGCCAGGGGAGCCGGCGCGGGTCCGCGCGGCTCCCGCGAGCTTCATAGTGCCTTGATCAACTCGTCGGCGAACTCCGAGCACTTGATCTCGGTCGCGCCTTCCATCAGGCGCGCGAAGTCGTAGGTGACCTTCTTGCCCGCGATGGCCGCGTCCATCGCGCGGATCAGGGCATCGGCGGCCTCGGTCCAGCCCATGTAGCGGAACATCATCTCGCCCGAGAGGATCACCGAGCCCGGGTTGACCTTGTCGAGATTGGCGTACTTGGGCGCGGTGCCGTGCGTGGCCTCGAACACCGCGTGGCCGGTGACGTAGTTGATGTTGCCGCCCGGCGCGATGCCGATGCCGCCGACCTGCGCCGCCAGCGCGTCGGAGAGGTAATCGCCGTTGAGGTTCAGCGTGGCGATCACGTCGAACTCCTCCGGCCGGGTCAGCACCTGTTGCAGCGTGATGTCGGCGATGGCGTCCTTGACCAGGACCTTGCCGGCGGCAAGCGCGGCCTTCTGCTCGGCCTGGGCCTCCGCTTCGCCCTTGGCGGCCTTGGTCCGCTCCCACTGGTCCCAGGTGTAGACCTGGTCGCCGAACTCGCGCTCGGCCAGGGCGTAGGCCCAGTTGCGGAACGCGCCCTCGGTGAACTTCATGATGTTGCCCTTGTGCACGATGGTCAGCGACTTCTGCGCATTGCGGATCGCATAGTCGATGGCCGCGCGCACCAGGCGCTCGGTGCCGTCCTTCGACACCGGCTTGATGCCGATGCCCGAGGTCTCGGGGAAGCGGATCTTGCCGTATTCCTTCGGGAAGTTGGCCTTGAGGAACTCGAGGATCTTGCGATTGCCCTCGCTGCCGGCCTCGAACTCGATCCCGGCGTAGATGTCCTCGGTGTTCTCGCGGAAGATCACCATGTCGACCTTGCCGGGATTCTTCACCGGGCTGGGCACGCCCTTGAACCAGCGCACCGGGCGCAGGCAGACGTAGAGATCGAGCATCTGCCGCAGGGCCACGTTGAGCGAGCGGATGCCGCCGCCCACCGGCGTGGTCAGCGGACCCTTGATCGAGACCAGGTAGTCGCGGCAGGCCTGCACGGTCGATTCCGGCAACCAGGTTCCGTACTGGTTGTTGGACTTCTCGCCGGCAAAGACCTCCAGCCAGTGGATCCGGCGCTTGCCGCCGTAGACCTTGGCCACCGCGGCATCGAAGACGCGCACGCTGGCGCGCCAGATATCGGGGCCGGTGCCGTCGCCCTCGATGAAGGGAATGATCGGCTGGTCGGGAACGGTGAGCTTGCCGTTCTTGATCGTGATCTTCTCGCCGCCGGCCGGCGGGACGATGACTGGGTCGGCCATGGGGTTCCTCCGAAGAAACGGGCGGAACCGGACGGCCCCGCCTGGAAAAGGGCCGCTAGTGTAGTGCCTCGCCGTTGCGGCGCGGCACGATTTCCATGCCGCGCCGCGGGACCCGCGCCAGGCAGGCCCCGCGGGGCCTGCTACTTGACCTCGAACTCGCGGCTGCCCGCGGGCGCGCCGTTCAGGCTGATCTCGACCTTGTACTTGCCCACCGGCCAGCCGTCGGGCTTGCTGATCATGAAGTCCGTCCAGGCGTCTGCAGTAGGCGAAATCGTGCGACTTTCCTCGTTGACGGTCTGCCCGTCCTCGTAGGTCCACTTGGCTGCCAGCGTGGCGTCGGTGGCCGTGCCGGTGGTGGCCACGACCGCGTGCAGCGCATCGGCCGGGGCGAACACCGCAGCGGGCGCGGCAACCTTGCCGTCCATGCCGACGGTATTGCCGAGCTCGATGCCCGTGACCGCGAAGATCGCCACCGGCGGCGGCGCCGGTGCGGGCGCCGGTGCGGGTGCGGGCGCGGGCGCCTGCGTGACCACCGGTGCGGGCGGGGGCGCTTCCTTCTTGCCGCAGGCCGCAAGGCCGACGGCGGCAACCAAAGCAGCGGCGATCAGGTGGCGGTTGTTCATGGAATCGGCTCCGTTCGTGGTCCGCATCAGGTGGACGGCGGCAACTTGAGGACCTGGCCGGGGAAGATCTTGTCCGGGTCCTTGACCTGGTCCTTGTTTGCCTCCCACAGCAGCTTCCACTTGTTGGCGCTGCCCAGGGTCTTCTTGGCGATCTTCGACAGCGAGTCGCCGGACTTGACCACGTAGGTCGCCAGTGGCTGCGGGTCGACGATCGGCGCGGTCGACGCGACCGCGGCCTTGACGTTGGAGAAGTCGGCCTTGGGCTTGACCGGCGCGCTGCTGGTAACGCTGGACTTCACGTTGCCGAAGTCGGCCTTCGGCTTGTCGGTTGCCATGGCAACGCTCCCGGACGATGCAGGGGAGTGCCACCTTACAACAGGTTCCGGGACGCTTGCCTGCTTGCGCCGGGAAAGCGGGCCGCATCCGGCGGGCCGAATTCGCAATCGCGGCAACTGCCGCCGCGGGACCGGGGAACTAGACTGTCACGGGACCCCCCGGAGGCCAAGGCGATGAGGGCAGGGCTGCTGTTGGCAATCGCCACGTGCGCGTTGGCCGCCGGTACTGCGCGGGCCGCCTGCGACGAGCCCGAGCGGCGCCAGTTCGACTTCTGGCTCGGCGACTGGCAGGTCGACGGCGCGCAGGGCCCGGCCGGCCGCAACCGCATCGAGTCGATCGAGGCCGGCTGCGCCCTGCTCGAGCACTGGCGCGGCGCCACGGGCGGCAGCGGCACCAGCCTCAACGTCTACGATCCGGTGGCGCGCCGCTGGCTCCAGACCTGGGTCGACCGCGACGGCACCGTGCTGCGCCTCGCCGGCGGCTGGAACGGCAGCGCCATGGTCCTCGAGGGCATGCTGCCCGATGCCGCGTCCGGCGCGCAGCTCGCGCAGCGCATCACCTGGACGCCGGCTGCCGATGGCAGCGTGCGCCAGCACTGGCAGGCGCGCGCGGCGGGCGGCGATGCCTGGCGCACGGTCTTCGATGGCAAGTACCGCCGCGACCCGGACCCACGGGACTGAGACCCGCCCCATGCGCAGCGTGTACCTGGTGATTCGCGAGCCCGGGCGCCTGTGGCTGCCGCGGCAGCCGCTCGAACTGCAGCCGGACTGGGCCGCGCATGCCGAGTTCATGGGCGAGCTCTTCAACGCCGGGCGCCTGCTCTTCGGCGGCCCGCTGCGCGAGGTCAGCGGCAAGGTCGTGCTGGTCATGGCTGCCGACTCGCGCGACGAGGTGCGCGAACTGCTCGAGCGCGATCCCTGGCAGTTCGGCGCCGTGATCCGCACCGTGTCGGTCACCACCTGGGACTGGGCGCAGGAAGCCGCCCGTCGCGCCGCCTGAGGTGGCGCGGCATCGCGGGCCGCGCGCTCAGTCGCAGCCGCCGCCGGGCACTACGTACGCGGTGTACCGGCCCGCCGCGCCGATGCGGCGATAGCTGCCCACGCCGGTGGCGAGGTTGCTGCGCAACGCGGCGGCGGAGCGTGCTTCCACCAGGAGGATCCGGCAGCCCTCGCGCAGCGGGACCTCGCCGCGCGCCGGCGGGCGCTGCGCCGCCGGCGGATCGTCGTCCAGGCTCAGGCGCTCGACCTCCGCATCGAGATAGAAGGCCAGCCCATAGCGCGGCGCCGTGTTGACGAAGGCCACCTCGTCGATCCGCGACACGGGCAGCGCGGCGATCGCGCGCGCCAGCGCGCGATCGTCCTCGGGCCGCACCACCAGGGCCCCGAAGGCCCGCAGCGCGAGCAGGCCGATGGCGCCGGCCAGGGCCAGCAGCGCGACGCGCCGGTTCGACCACGCGCCCACCGCGCGCGCCGCGACCAGCGCCAGCGGCGCGAACAGCGGCAGCAGGTAGAACGGCAGGCGCGAGCGCGCCAGCACGAACACCACCAGCGGGACCAGGATCCAGCAGGCCAGCAGTCGCGACAGGGGGTCGGCGCGCCACGCCAGCGGCAATGCGCTGGGCCGCCGCAAGGAGCGGCTGAGGTCGCGCAGCAGGGGCCAGGTCCATGGCAGGGTGCCCAGCAGCAGGGTGCCGCCATAGACGCGCACCGCGCCGATCGCGTCGGCGTTGCGATGCGACTGCGGACTCGACAGGCGATTCCAGAACTCGTCGACCAGGAAGTAGCGCACCAGGTCCGGCTGGTCGAAGGCCACGCGCAGGTACCAGCCGAAGCCGAGCACCACGAACAGCAGCAGGCCGGACCAGCTCAGGTACAGCGTCGGGCCGACGATGCGGCGCTCGCTCCACGCGAACAGCGCGAGCCCGGCCAACGGCAGCAGGCCGGGCGGGCCCTTGGCCAGGAACGCGAGTCCGGCGGCGGCCCAGCCGGCGGCGACGTACCCGCCCGCGCCGCGGCTGTCGCGCCGCGCGCGCGCCTCGACGAAGGCGGCGGCATAGGCGGTGGTGAAGAAGGCGAGCAGCGTGTCCGTGGTGATGACGTGCGCGGCGACGTAAGGCAGCACGAAGGTGGCGTAGACCAGCGCCGGCAGCCACGGCCGTTCCGGCACCAGCCGCCGACCCATGGCCCCGACCAGCAGCACCGACAGCGCGAAGGCCAGCGCATGCGGCAGCCGCGCCGCCCACTCGTGGCGCCCGAACAGCTCCACGCTCGAGGCCACGGCCCAGTAGGTCAGCGGTGGCTTGGTGACATGCGCGAACTCGTCGTTCACGTGCGGGCGCAGCCAGTCGCCGCTCTTGAGCATCTCCAGCGCCACGTCCACGTAGCGCCCCTCGTCGGGCGACCACAGCCCGCGCGTGCCCTGCAGCGCGAAGGCCCACAGCAGCAGCGCCGGGATCAACCAGCGCCAGAAGTGGCGCACCGGCGAGCGGAATTGGCGATCAGGCGTCATGGTCGCCGCATGATAAGGCCGCGAGCGCAGGCCGGCCTCAGGGCCGGTGCGGGCGCGCGAGGTATTCCTCGCTCTGCATCTCGATCAGGCGCGATTCGGTGCGGCCGAATTCGGCGCGCAGGCGCTCGCCGCCGTAGAGCTCGCGCACCGGCGCGGCGGCGGACACGACCAGGTTGACGTTGCGGTCGTAGAACTCGTCGACCAGGTTGACGAAGCGCCGCGCGGCGTCGTCGCTCAGCACCGTGAAGCGCGGCACGCCCGAGACCAGCACGGTGTTGTAGCTGCGCGCGATCTCGATGTAGTCGGACACGGCGCGCGGACCCTCGCACAGCGCCGCGAACTCGAACCAGGCGACGCCGTCGGCGCGACGCCTGAGCGCGATCTCGCGGCCGTTGACCACCATCGACGGCTCGGGTCGCAGGCTGCCCGGGGCGACGCGCTCGAACAGCGCGGCGAGCGCGGCCTCGGCCGCGTCGTCGTCCGGATGGCGGTAGGTCGGGGCCGCGGTGAGCGCGCGCAGGCGATAGTCGGTGGCGCTGGCCAGGTGATGGACCACGCAATGGCGCTCGAGCCACGCGATCGCGGGCTGGAACTTGGCGCGTTGCAGGCCATCGCGGTACAGCTCGCGCGGCGCGATGTTCGAGGTCGTGGCGAGGGTGCCGCCGGCGCGGCGCAGGTGGCGCAGGAACTCGGCGAGGATCATGGCGTCGCCGATGTCCTGGACGAAGAACTCGTCGAGGCACAGCAGCGGCGTTTCGGCGAAGCGGCGCGCCACCGCCTGCAGCGGGTCGCGCTGGCCCTTGAGCTTCGCCAGTTCCGCGTGCACCCGGCCCATGAAGCGGTGGAAGTGCAGGCGCAAGGTCAGGTGCGCCGGCATGCTCTCGTGCAACAGGTCGAGCAGCAGGGTCTTGCCGCGGCCGACTCCGCCCCACAGGTACAGGCCGCGCGGACCGCGCTGGCGGCCCAGCGCGGCGAGCACGCGCTCGCGCAGGGTGTCGACCTCGGCCTCGATCGCCTGCCCGCGGATGCGGTCCAGTTCGGGCAGCACCGCCTGCTGCGCGGCATCGGCCTGCCAGCGGCCAGCGGCGACGCCCGCCGCGTACGCGGCGGAGGGCGCGGGGCCCGCGGGACTTGCAACGGCCGCCATCGCTTCAGCGGACCGGCGGCAGGTTGCCCTTGACCGCGTTCTTCACCGCGCCGCGCAGGTCCATCAGCTTGCGGTGGAAGAAATGCCCGGTCTGCGGCATCCGCACCAGCGCCGGCGGGTCGCGGGTCTGGGCGACCCAGTCGAACACGGCCTGCGGATCCACCACCTCGTCGTCCTCGCCCTGCACCACCAGCCACGGGCAGGGCGGATGCGGCAGCGCGGCGATCGGATACTTCTGCACCGGCGGCGCGACCAGGATCAACTGCTTCACCGGCAGGTGGCGCGCGGCCTTGGCGGCGACCCAGGAGCCGAAGGAAAAGCCGGCCAGCCACAATGCATCGCCGGGCCGCACGCGCTGGACCCATTCGGCCACCGCCAGCAGGTCCTGCATCTCGCCGTCGCCCTCGTCGAAGCTGCCGTCGGATGCGCCGACGCCGCGGAAATTGAAGCGCACGGTGGCCAGGCCCAGCTCGCGCAGCGAGCGCTCGAGCATGGTGACGACCTTGTTGCGCAAGGTGCCGCCGTGCAGCGGATGCGGGTGGCAGACGATGGCGACGCCGGCGCGCGCATGCTCGGGCCCGGCCGGCTCGGTGGCGGCCTCGAGGCGGCCGGCCGGGCCGGCGAGCACGAGTTCGGCGCTGGCCGCGGGGAAGGCCTCGGGCGATTTCACTGCGGAGGTCATGGGCGCGGCATCATAGCCGAAGGCCCCCATCCCACCGGCACGGACCCGCGTGAACCACCTTGCCCACTGTTTCCTCGCCGGCGACGAGCCCGAACTCGTGGCCGGCAGCCTGCTCGGCGATTTCTGGCGCGGGCCGCTCGACCCGGCCTGGCCCGCGCGGCTGGCGCGCGGCGTGCGCCTGCATCGCCGGGTCGATTCGTGGACCGATTCGCACCCGCTCGCGCTGCAGGCGCGGCGGCGCTTCGAAGCGCCGTTCCGGCGCTACGCCGGCGTGCTGCTCGACGTCTGGTTCGACCACCTGCTGGCGCGCGACTTCCGGCGCTGGTCGGGCGGCGAGAGCCTGCGCGCCTTCGCCGACCGCTGCCATGGCGTGCTGTTGCGCGCCGTGACCGCGACGCCGGCGATCGCCTGGCCACCGGCCTTCGTGGTCTACGTGCACCGCCTGGCGCGCCACGACGGCATCGTCGCCTATGCCGACGCCGCGCATGCCGAGGCGGTGCTGGAACACATCGGCCAGCGCCTGCGGCGAGCCAACCCATTGGGCGTGGCGCTGCCGGTGCTGGAATCGCTGCAGGCGCCGCTGCAGCGCGACTTCGAGGCCTTCATGCCCGAGCTCATCGGCTTCGCCCGCGCCGAAGGCGCCGGGCCCGGGCCTGCGCGCAGCGGCTCAGCGGAGCGCGACGTCGACCCATAGCGGGTCATGGTCCGAGGCGCGGTACGCATCCGGCGTGTACAACGCCGGGTCGCCGTCGTAGGCAAAGGCCGCGGACTCGTCGGCATTGACGTGCCACTCGCCGGCGCCGCGCACGCGATTCGCGAGCGCGGGTGTGGCCAGCGCATGGTCGAGGCGGCCGATGCGCGCGTCGTACACATAGCTGTACGCCGCGTCGCCGAGCACCTGGCCCAGCACGTCGACATAGCCGGCGGCGAGCAGCGCGCGCACCGGATCCTCGCGCGTGTAGCTGTTGAGGTCGCCGGTCACCAGCACCGCGTCCCAGAGCCCGGGCTCGGCGGCCCGGCGCGCCGCGATCCATTCGGCGAGCGAGCGCGCCGCAGCCGTGCGCGTGGCGTTCCAGCAACCCTGCCCGTCGCCCGTGTCGGCGTCGGGACCGCCTTGCGCCGGGCAACTGCCCTTCGACTTGAAGTGGTTGGCGACGACGACGAAGGGCTCGCCGCCATCGCGCGGCGCGAAGGCCTGCGCCAACGGGCGCCGGTTGAGTGCGGCGAATTCCCCGGTCTCCGGCCATGCCGGCGCGCCCTGCGGCATCACGCGATCGACCCGGTAGGCCATGGCCACGCGGATGCCATCGCTGCCGTAGGGCAACGGCCCGGTATCGATCGCGCGCCAGGCGCCGGCGCTGGCCGGCACGGCATTGAGCGCGTCGAGCAGCGTTGCCAGCGCCGAGTCCGCGCCATTGCCATCGTTCTCGAGCTCCATCAGGGCCAGCACGTCGGCGTCGAGTCCGGCCAGCATCGCGACCAGCTTGTCGTGCTGGCGCTGCAGCGCGGCCGCATCGGCCGCGCCGCGTTCGGTCGGGAAGCCGCCGCCGCGGCCGTCGCCGTTGTAGTAGTTCAATAGGTTGGCCGTGGCGACTCGCACGGTGTCGGGCATCCGCGCCGGCGGCGCGGGACGCGTGGCCTGGATCGCCGCGCGCGGCCCGCGCGTGAGCGCCAGTCGCGCCCGCGTGCCTTCGTCGACCACGCCCGCGAGGTCGGCGAGGGTGCTGCCGGCACGCCACGGCTCGCGCGCGTCCAGCGGCGTGCCCAGCCACCAGCGACGGTCCGGGTCAGCGGGCGCGCGCGCAGGATCGAGTTCCAGCAGCGCGCGCGCTTGCACCGCCCGGGTCGCGCGCGCCGCGTCGCCGGGCACGTGCAGCTCGGTCGGCGTCGCCGGTCGAGGCCCGAGGGCCACGCTGGCGCGACCGCTCGTGCCCAGGGCGTAGTTCGCGGCCAGGCTGAGCGGGCCCGGCAGTTGCACCCGCATGCCCTCGAGGCGCTCCCAGTCCAGCGGCGGCGACTCGACGCGCAAGGGCGCGTCGAGGGCCGCGGGGCCGCAATCCAGCACCCCGCCGTCCATGCGCAGCTGCGTGCGGCTGCCGCGGTCGCCTTCGGACTCGCGCCATTCCTCGACCACGCCGGCCACGCGCACGCGGCGCCCGGTGGCGAACGGCAGGGCCTGGCCGCCGAGGACGACGAACAGCCCCTCGCTGCTCGCGGGTTCCGCGTCGTGTTCCGCGGGCGCGGCTTCGAGCGTGAATCCGTCGAGGCCGGGCAGGCTCGCCGCGAGCGTGGCTTCGACCTGGACGCGCTGCCCCGACAGCGGGCTGGCGTCCGCCCCGCCCTGCACCACATGGATCGGCGTTGCCGGTTCGCCGCAGGCGCCGGCCGCGGGATCGGCGGCGTGCTCGCCGC